>NZ_JBFTLD010000066.1:0-26379 GCF_056396265.1 Allobosea sp. 05T422_2
GGTCTGGTTGGGCCGGACCTCAGTCGGTCTCTGGAAAATGCTGATAACGGACCACCCCCGTTGCAGACGCTTCTGCGACGCGACACCGTGGCGTTCAGCTCAGGCTGCCGATCGTTCGCCCGTCCTGCGCCCGCTCCCCGGCAGCCCGGCCGTTCACGGCTGCGCGGCCAGTGCTTTGGCTACCGCCTGCGCAATCCAGTCCTGCGGGGTCAGACCCGCCGCCCGCGCCCTGGCGCTGACCGCGTCGACGACGTCGGGCATCAGCGGCACGTCGAGAATGATGCGGTCCGCGATCTCGATGGCGTAGACCGCCCGTGTCGCCTGCAGGCTGAAACTCCGCAGCCGGGCGGTCTTCTGCGCGTCGGCCAGCGCCGTGTCCTTGGCCAGCAGGGCGCAATAGGCGCCGATCAGATTGTCGATGATCAGGGTCTTGGTCAGGCCCTGGCTGCGCAATGTGTCGACGGCGGCATTGAGCGAGGCGGGATGGTCGAGCGGATCGGAGACCGGCAGCAGCGCCGTGATGTCCTTGACGCCGGCCGGCGTATCGGCGGTCGGCCGCCCCCCGCACTCGAAACCGGCCGCCCAGGCGCCCGGGCCGATCAGCAGGGTCGACAGTGACAGCGCAGCCAGCAGGCACGTTGCGGTTCGCATGATGGTCCTCCTCGAATTGGCCCGAGCCGGTGCCGGCCGCCATGGAGCCTGGCGCTCACTGCGCCTTCTCATAGGCAGCATATTGCTCTTCGGTCATGGTCGGCAGCTTCTGCACGAAGGCAACGACGGCCCGCAGGTCGTCATCGCTATGGGTGTCCGCGAAGGACGGCATGCCGGTCATCCGCACCCCGTTCTTGACGATCCAGAAGATCTCGGCGGCGCTCCAGTGCTGGATCGTATCCGGCAGGAAGGGCGGCTCCGGATTGAGGCCCTTGCCGATATCGGTCGGGTCCTTCCCCGGGGCGCCATGGCAGTAGACGCAGGTCTCGTTGTAGAGACGGAAACCCCGGGAAATGTCCGTGGATGGCGCCGGCGCCGGCACCTTGGCCGCCTGGCGGGCCACCGACTGGCGCATGGCGGTCTGCAGGAGAACGAATACCGGGGCGCTGTGCGGCTCGCGGGCGGCGATATTGACGAGACCGCTGAAGACCAGGGCGAGGCCGGCGATGGCCAGGACGATGAAGGCTGTGACGAAACCCGCGATGAATCGCATGGCACCCTCCGGCGCGGGATCCGACCGGCCGGTGCTTCGCCGCCGGGCGGCCACTCTCCTGCGGCATGTCCATGCTACCTGAACGGCGCGGGATCGAATAGCRCCTGCCGCTTTGCGCCCAGCCGCCCGGAACCGGGCAGTGCTTCAGGACTGAGCACCAGATCGCCGCGAAGGCAGCAGCGCAGGCCGGTTGCACGGCATTCCGTTCGAGCGCATCTAATGTCCGACCGACGCAACGGAGCTTGCGAACGCCCATGCGGGAATCACCGACGAATTGGATTACCGCGGTGGTGCGGCCAAAGATCAGCACTCTTTTGCGGAGGGAAACCTCCGAAAAGCTCTGGATCAAGTGCCCGGTCACCGGCCAGCTTGTCTTCCACCGGGATGTCGAGGCCAATTTATGGGTGATTCCGGGCTCGGGTCACCATTTGCGCATCACGGCAGCGCAACGCCTGGCGATCACACTCGATCCGGGCTCCCAGGAGGATGTGCCCGTGCCGGAAGGGCCGGTCGATCCGCTGCGCTTCCGCGACACGAAGCGCTATATCGACCGCCTCAAGGAGGCGAGAGCGAAGACCGGGCTGCAGGACGCGGTCAAAGTGGTCCGCGGCAGGCTCGAGGGCATACCTGTCACGGTGGCGGTCCAGGACTTCCATTTCATGGGCGGCGCGCCTGGCATGGCAGCCGAGGAAGCCATCGTCACCGCTGTAGAAGCCRCCATCTCGCACCGCACGCCMTTGATCCTGTTCGCGAGCGGCGGCGGGATGCGCATGCAGGAAGGGATGCTGGCATTGATGCAGATGCCGCGCACGACCGTGGCCCGACGGCGTCTGGCCAAGGCGAAATTGCCGTATCTCGTCGTGCTGACGGACCCGACGACGGGCGGCATCACGGCGTCCTATGCCATGCTGGGTGATGTGCATATCGCGGAGCCCGGTGCCCTCATCGGCTTCGCCGGACCGCGCGTCATCGAGCAGACGATCCGGCAAAAGCTGCCGGAGGGCTTCCAGAAGGCCGAATACCTCAAGGAGCACGGCATGGTCGATATCGTCGTGCCCCGAGCCGACATGCGCGCGACGCTCGCGAGGCTCTGCGGCCGGCTGACCCGCGAACCGCCGCGGCCCCGTCCTGAATGAGCTGATCCTTGCGGCCGTCGCCGAGACGTTGTCGGCCTCGATCGCACGTTTCGCGCACGGCTGCGGCAACAGCGCTCCCCAGCTTGTGGGGAGGCAAGACTGGCGGTCGATCGCCCTGCGTCCAGACGCAGGCGGCCGCTCGCGGTCAGTCCAGCGACAGGCCGCCGCGAAGGCCGCGGGTCTCGAGCGGCAGCGCAGCCACGCGGACGCCGCTCGCCGGCGGCGCGTTGAAGGCGCGCAGGGTCTTCTTGGGCAGGTCGAGATCATAGGGCCGGCTGGGCGGCAGCCGCATCGTGCTGACGAGCGTCAGGGTCGGGCTTGCCGGCGCAGAAACGGCCGGCGCGGGAGCCTCMGGGGCGAATGCCAGCGGCGCGGCGGCAAACGAGGTCTGCACGGTCGATGTGGTGGCGGGAGCCGCAGGCAGGTTGAGCGCAGCCAGCTGATAGTTCGGCTCCTCGATGCGGCGCCGCTCGGGCCGCTCGCCCTTCACATAGAAGGCGTTCCCGCCTGCCAAGGTCACGTAATGCATGTTGGGATAGGAAAAGCGCATCCCGGCCATGTGGAAATGCTTGGCCGCTCCGACAGGCTCGTGGCGCTTTCCGTTGAGGATGTCTTCCGCGATGGCCTCGACCCTCGGCAGGTCGCGTGCAGCCATCGGGCGGGTCAGCACGCCGGCGGCGAACTGGCGCGGCGCGCCGACGACGCCGCAGATCGTCTCAGGGTAACGCGGCGATTCCACCCGGTTCATCACCACCGTGCCGACGCTGAGCAGACCCGCATCGCTCGACCGGTTCGATTCGAAATACATCGCGCGGACGAGGCATTCCTTCTCGCGCGGATCGGCCTTGGCCAGGGTAACCGCGCGCTTGCGCGCCTCACGAGGATCCTTTGTCGCCGGCGCCACCGTCGAAGCGGTCTCGACAGGCGACATGCTGCAGGCGCCCAGCGCCGGCGCAGCCAGTGAAATCAGAAGCGGGATCGCCTTGCGGCCGGAGCGGCTCTTGCCGATGGGACGGCCAACATTGCCGACGGGACGGACAGCATTTGCAGCGATCACGGCGCGCTTCATGCGGCAACCTCCTGATTACGGGCTCCGGGCTGCCGCAGGCGGCGGACCGTCATCCCTGGAAGGGACCCTGAATACGTTAACAGAACGTTAACGCCAGATGAACGGAGCGAAGGTGCCCGACCGCGCTTCGGCCGTCAACACGGCGCGGCTGTCCAACGACCGCCATGGCGGCGCCATGCAACATGCGGCTCTTCGCCCGTGCCAATGGACTGGTGTCGCTCGCGATGGATCCGGAACATGGACCTCGCCCGGACGCGCATCTTCATCGCCCGGGACCACGCAGCGTCCCGCGAAAGCTGGTCGCCGTGCCGGAGTTTCGACCCTAGTGCACCGTCGCTTCTTCGTCCCCTTCCGGGTCGATCAAACCAGCGAGTCCGAGTTCCTCCAGCCCTTCATTGAACTCAGCCAAGGCTGCAGCGTCGCTGGCGAACGTCTCTTCCCAGACGGTCGACCCTCCATCTTCATCGACAAGCTCGAGCGTCCAGCCCTCGCTGTCCGCGAGACGGTAGATCTCGACCTGCACCGTCACGCCATCGCGAGTGACGGTCTGGCAGAGCGGCGAACGGAGAATGTCAGGGAAGTCGTCGGTCATGTCGCCCAATGTACCCCCGGGACAGTGGGGACTCAATCAGCGACGGCGCCCTGACGCGCTCCCGGTCGAGATCGGCCGCACCCGACGCTGACGACGGGATCGAGCAACGGCGCGAGGCGCTCCGTCACGATCATCATCGAKGCGCGGACGCCAAGCGCGATCTCGTCGCCGAACAGGGCCAAGAGCCGGGTGGCCAGGCCGCATTGCCGACAACGGGCGCGGCAAGGTCGCCATACGCGCCTTCGAGCCGGCCGTTCAGCTCGACTTCCAGCGCTGCCGCATCCGCGACAGGCGCAGAGCAAGCCGTGGCCGGGATTTCGCGAACGATCCTCCCCGGCCAGGATTGATCGTCAGGCCAGGATTGGTCCAAGCCAATATCGATCCAAGTCAGGACGAAACGCCGAGCTTACCATGACACCGAGCCGGCAGTCATAGGTATGCGAGCGGCCATCGAGGCCGACCGAGTAGCCCACGCTGGCGTAGAGGGTGGTGTTCCTGGTCAGCTGTGCGTCGGCGCCGACCTTGAACTCGGCCCAGTTGCCGCCGAGATCGGCCCGGAACGGGATAAAGCCGGTGGCCGAGAAGAACGCGGTCTTGGGATTGCCCATGAATTCGTTCCAGAGGCTGGCCTTCAGCCAGGCAGTCAGCATCCGCGGTCTGGCGCCGAGCGTGGCCTCGTACAGCGTCCAGCTCCGCGCAAGGCGAGCGCCGATCCGGCCGGCGAGTGAGTCCGCGTCGGAGAAGCGCACCAGGGCTGCCGAGCCGTTCGAGAGCGTCTGGTAGATGATTTGCGCCTGCGGCTCGAAGACGACGCCGTAGCCGAGCTGGAGCGGATAGCCGCCTTCGAGCGAGGCGGCAAAGCCGAACGCGTCGCGGTTGAGGGTGAAGCCGCGCCTGGAATCGGCCTTGGCATCATACCAGGTGCCCTGGACGACGCCGTCGAGATACCAGCCCGACGGCCCGAAATGGGTCCAGTATCCGCCAAGCGAATAGACATCGATGGTGTTGTGGCCGGCCTTGATGCCGTTGAAATGGGTGACGTCGCCCTCGATCCGGCCGATCGCGGCATAGATCCCGGCATGATCGCGTGAGCCGTCGGAGTTCTGGCTGCGATAGAGGTCGAGACCGGCCTGGAAAGCATAGAGGTCATAGTCGTAGTTCGGGCCGTTACGGTAGATGCCCCAGGGGCCGCCATCCTGGTTGCCATGTGTGCCGATGATCCGGGCCAGCCGGCCGAGGCATAGGAGTGCCCGGGGGCGGCTGTGCCGGCCGGCAGCCGCACGGTCGTGGTGCAGCGGTCGTTCTTCTCGGGGTTCGCGCACCCGATCGTCCGCTCCTCCGTGACTTCGGGCGCCTCGAGGGGCGCAAGCTCGCCGACGCGCTCATGCAGACTGTCGATCAGGGTGCGGCCATAGATCAGCTGCATAGCCGGCAGCGCCGCATAGAGCGAGGTCTCGCGGCGAAAATCCGGGATGCCGGTCGAGGGCGGTGCCGGCGACGGCCCGGGGCCGGGAGGCGCAGGCGGCACTGGAGCCAGGTCCGAACGCAGATACCAGCTCTCCAACCCCGACGCATCACGGCTGGACCGATAGAGCGAGTACTCATAGGGACCGGCAACCACAGGGCCAGCCAGTGCGAAGGCGCCGACCGCCGTCGTGGCGCCATTGATCGCATCGACCACAAGGATGCCGTTGCCCACGGTCAGGTCTCCGTGGCCTGTCGTGTTGGCGACCTGGAGCGAGGAGAGGCCCGTCGCGCTGCCCCCGTTGATAACCAGCCGGTCCGACGGCGAATTGTCGTTTCCAAGGAAGGTGTTGAGGCCCAGCCTGCCGCCCACGCCGGTATAGTTGACCGCTGTCAGCGTCTTGTAACTGGCCAGCCCCCCCGGATCGCCGGCGGGCGCCGAAAAGGCGACCAGGCTTGCGTCATTGGTCAGGTTTGTGAGGTTTGAATTGCCGGTCAGATTCCATACCGTGGCGTTGGTCAGGACATGGGCATCCTGCCCTTTCGCCATGTGTTCGAAGCGCAGGATTTCGGCCCCAGGCGCATTCAGGGGAGCGGGATCGTTCGGGGGCGACGTTGACAGGGAGCGGTCGTCTTCCCCCTCGTCGTCGCGCCATGCCCGGGTTCTGCTCTCAGGCCTGCGCGCGCGGATTGAGGACGTCCCTGAGCTGATCGCCGATCAGGTTGATCGCGACCACCGTGATCAGGAGCGCCACGCCGGGATAGAAGCTGATCCAGAACTTTCCCGATAGCATGTGCTGATAGCCATTGGAGATCAGCAGGCCGAGGCTGGGCTCGGTGATCGGCACGCCCAGCCCGAGGAAGGACAGGGTCGCCTCCAGCGCGATGGCGCGCGCGATCTGGACGGTGGCGATCACCATCAGGGGCGGCAGGCAGTTCGGCAGCAAATGGCGAAACAGGATGCGCAGCGATGACGCGCCCTGGCAGATTGCCGCCTCGATATATTCCTTGCGCCGCTGCACCATCGCGCTGGCGCGGGCGATGCGGGCATAGGCGGCCCATTCGACGATGACTAGCGCCAGGATGACATTGACGACGCCCTTGCCGAGAAAGGCCAGGATCATCAGCGCGACCAGGATCGTGGGGAAGGAGAGCTGCAGGTCGACGATGCGCATGATCGCGGTGCCGGTGCGGCCGCCCGCATAGGCTGCGATGAGCCCGAGCGTCGTGCCGATGGCGGCTGCCGCCAGCGCCGATGTCAGGCCGACCAGCAAGGAGATGCGCAGGCCGTAGAGAATGCCCGACAGCATGTCGCGGCCCTGATCGTCGGTGCCGAGCCAGTAGGTCATGCCCGTGGGTGAGACCGATCCGGGCGGCAACTGGCCGTCCATGATGTCGAGCTGCATCAGGTCATAGGGGTTCTGTGGCGCGATCCACGGCGCCAGGAGCGCGAGCGCGATGATCGCGCAGAGCAGCACGAGGCCGAGCACGGCCAGGCGCGAGGCGGCAAAGGCCCGCAGGAAGCGCAGCAGCKGCGTGCGCCGCGTCGCGGGCGCCGCTTCCGGAGCGGCCGCTTCCGGGGCGGCGGAACGCGAGGAGGTTGGCATGGTGTTCACCTGCAAGGCCCGGTCGCTCAGTTCTCGAGCCGGACGCGCGGGTCGAGAGCCGTGTAGATCAGGTCGACCACGAGATTGATGACGACGAACAGCACGACGATCACCATGAGATAGGCGACGATCATCGGGCGATCGAGCAGGTTGATGCTGTCGATGATCAGCTTGCCCATGCCCGGCCAGGCGAAGATCGTCTCCGTCACCACCGAGAAGGCGATCACCGAGCCGAATTCCAGCCCKACGATGGTGACGACGGGGATCAGGATGTTCTTGAGGAGATGGACCCGCAGGATCGCGCCCTCGCCAAGGCCCTTGGCGCGAGCGGTGCGGATATAGTCCTGCGGAACGATCTCGCGGGTCTCGGCCCGCACCAGCCGCATCACCAGCGAGATCTTGAACAAGGCGAGGTTCAAGGCCGGCAGAATGAGATGGCGCAGGCCCTCCAGGGTCAGGAACGACCATTGCAGGCCGAGCAATTCGCGCGTCGGCCCGCGGCCGCCGGCCGGCAGCCAGCTCAGTTGCACCGCAAAGACCATGATCAGCAGCAGCCCGACCCAGAAGCTGGGCAGCGAAAAACCCAGGATCGAGCCGGCCATCATCGTCTTCGCCACCGGCGAGTTCGGCCGGACGCCGGCATAGAGGCCGAGCGGAATGCCGATCACCACCGAGAGCAGCATGGCGGCGAGCGCCAGCTCGAGCGTTGCGGGCATGCGCTGGAGGATGACCCGCAGCGCCGGCTCGTTGAAGACGAAGCTGCGCCCTAGATCGCCCCTGACCGCGCCGCCGAGGAACGAGAGATATTGCTGCCAGAGCGGCCGGTCGAGCCCCAAGGCCGCGATCACGCGCAGGCGTTCCGCCTGGTCGGCATCGGGCGGAACCAGAACGGCAACCGGATCGCCGATCACGTTGACGCCGACGAAGACGATCACCGTCATGGCGAGCACGACCGCGAAAGCCTGCAGAAGTCGTTGGGCGAACCAGGCAATCATCTCATGTCCCCGGGCGACGGACCGGACCGGTCCGTCGCGTTGTCGATACTCGTGTTACCTGGCGCTGCGGGCATCCACCGCCAGCGTGCGTTCGTCGCGGCGCGGGTMGATGACGATGCCCTTGCGGGTGACCCAGGCGTTGTCGAGGATGAAGAGCGGGATGATCGGCACCTCGCGCGCCGCGGTCTCGACCGCGCCGACGAGCAGTTGCTCCCGCTTGCCGTCGTCGATCGTCGCCAGCGCCTGGACGATCTGGGTATCGAGCGCCGGATTTGCATAGCGCCCGTAATTGAAGACGCCGAGGCCCTTGGAGGGATTGTTGCTGGCGAGCACATTCGAGAGCAGATAGCCGGCCTCGCCCGTCGGGCTGCCCCAGCCCCAGAGCCCGGCACCGAATTCCTGCTTGCCGCCGCGCGTCGCATAGGCGCTCCAGGGCAGCGTCTCGACCGCGGTCTTGACGCCGATCCGCGTCCACATCTGGGCGACCGCCTGGGCGGTCGCCGCATCGTTCGGGTAGCGGTCATTGGGCGTGAAGAGCGTGATCTTGAACCCGTCCGGGAAGCCCGCCTCCTTCAGCAGCGCCTTGGCCTTGTTGGGGTCATTGGCGGGAACCGTGACGCTCTTGGCATAGGAATAGGTGCCGGCCGGCAGCCACTGGCCGGTCGGCCGGGCCGTCTTCTGCATGATCCGGTCGGCGAGGCCGTCGCGGTTGATCGCGATGGACAGCGCCTGGCGCACCTTGAGATCGAGCAGCGGGTTCTTCGGCAGCGGCTTGCCGTCATTGTCGGTGATGGTGGCGGCACCCGGCTCAAGCGAATTCAGCGCGAGATAGATGACGCGCAGCCCTTCCGTCGTGGCGACGGTGACGCGCGGATCCGCCTTCAGCTTCTCGAGATCGCCGACGGGCGGCGTGTCGATGATGTCGACATCGCCCGCCAGGACCGCGGCGACACGTGCACCGGAATTGGTGATCATCCGCAGCGTGACCTTGTCCCAGTCCTGCTTTGGCCCCCACCAGGCGTCGTTGCGGACGAGCTCGACCCGGTCGCCCGGGGTCTGGCTGACGAATTTATAGGGGCCGGTGCCGATGGCGGCCTTGCCGGAATTGTAGTCCTCGGTCGTGGCGCTCTCGCCGACATGGCGCKAGATGATCGGCACGAAGGCCAGCTCGCGCGGCAGGTTGGGGGCCGGCTCGCCGGTGTCGATGCGCAGCGTCAGCGGGTCGACGACCTCGACCGTCTTCACGGCGCGCAGGAAGCCGCCGAAGCCACCGGGACTGTTGGGGACGTTGCGGGCGCGCTGATAGGTGAAGGCGACATCGTCGGCGGTGAAGGGCTTGCCGTCATGCCAGGTCACGCCGGGGCGCAGCTTGAACTCCCAGACGGTGTCGGAGACCGGCGTCCAGCTCAGGGCGAGACCGGGCTTCAGGCTGACATCGGGCGCGCGGTCGACCAGGCGGTCGAAGACATGCATCGCGACGGAATGATTGGGCGTGGCATTGTAGAAATGCGGGTCGATCGAGGTGAAGGCGCCGCCGATCGCGATCCGCAGCGGGGCCGCCTGTGCAGGAGCGAGGCCGAGCCCCGTCGTCAGCAGCGTCGCCGCAAGCCAGGTTTTGAGTGATGCGCTCATCGGGGTCCTCATGATCGAATGACTGGAATTAGGTCTGTTGGCCGCTTCATTCCGGCTCAGCCGCTCAGCCACATGCCGTCGCGCTGCGGGTCGGCGCCGGCCGACAGGCGGCCGGCATCGGCGAGCACCGCATGCAGCGCCGCGAAGGCGAAGCCCTGGTAGGAGCGCGCGACGCGATAGCTCTGGCGCTCCAACTCCGCGGCGACATAGCGTGGGATCCGGTTCGAGATATCGATGCTGTTGCTGGTCACGCTGATCCGTGGCGCCGCGACCGCATCGAAGACCGGCATGCCGAAATCGATGATGTTGCTGATGCCCTGCGCCATCGCCGGCAGGATCGCGGTGCCGCCTGGCGCGCCGATGACGATGAAGGGCCTGTCATCCTTGAAGACGATGCTCGGCATCTGCGAGCTGGTGCGGCCCTTGTTAGGCGCCAGCGAGCCCGGCCGGCCGGGCCGCGGATCGAAGGCGCTCATCAGCCCGTTATACATGAAGCCCAGCCCATCGCTGATGACGCCGCTGGGGATATTGAGCGTGTGGGTGAGCGTCACCGCGTTGCCCTCGCCGTCAACGACGCAGACCTGCGTGGTGTCGTTGGCCTCGGGCTTCAGCTTCAAGCGCTCGATGGCGCCGCGCTCGCCCCGGCGGATGCTCTGCGCCAGCGTCGCGGCATAGTCCTTCGCCAGCAGCCGGTCGGTCGGMACCTCGACGAAATCGGGGTCGCCGATATGCGCGTCCTTGTCGGCCGTCACCCGCATCAGCGCCTCGGTCAGGATGCGCAGATGCTCGCCGCCATTATGCTCGAGTTCGCCGAGCGGGAAGTTCTCGAGGACATGCAGCAGCTGGATCAGCGAGACGCCGCCGCCGGGCGGCTGGACGCTGGCGACGCGGTGGCCGCGATAGCTGCCCCAGACCGGCTTCGACCGCCGCAGCTGGTAGTTCGCCAGGTCCTCATAGGCAAGCAGGCCGCCATTCGCCTTCATGTCGGCGGCGATCTGCTCGGCGATCTCGCCGCGATAGAAGATCTCGGGGCCGGCTGCCGCGATCCGCTCCAGGGTGCGGGCGAGATCGGGATTGGCGACGGTGTCGCCGGGGCGCTTCAGGCTGCCATCGGCCCGGAAATACAGGTCCCGGCCGGTCGCGCTGAAGCGGAGCAGGTCCTCATTGGGCACCCGCCCCTGCTCCGACTGGTTCAGCGCCATGTAGTAATGCATGTAGGGCCGGATCCTGAAGCCGCCCCGCGCGTAATCGATCGCCGGCTGCATGATATCGGCGAGATCCATGGTGCCGTATTCGGCCAGCGCCGTGGTGTATCCCTTCAGGTTGCCCGGCGAGCCGACGGCCTGATAGCCGATCTCGTTGACATGGCCCTTGACCACGAAGGAGAAGCCGTCCGGCGCCTCGCCGATGATCGCGTCCTGCCACATGTCGGCACGGGTCGCCGACGGGCTGCGGGCATAGAATTCCAGCACCTCATGGGCATTGCGGCCGGGCATGTAGATCTGCATCGAGCCATAGCCGGCGATGCCGGTCATCTGCGGATCGACGACGGATTGCACGAAGGCGCAGGCGATCGCGGCATCGACGGCGTTGCCGCCGCGCCTGAGAACTAGCGCTCCGGCCTCGACGGCCTCGGGCTGGGCCGCGACGATCATCCCGGCCATCGGCTCAGCCCTTCCCGCCCGGAGCGTCAGCCCCAAAAGCCGCGGCAGGAAAACGCCCGAGCTCCTCCAGCAGCATCGGCCAGGCCTGCAGGCCGAGCGGGATCGACGCCAGATGGAAGAACTCGTTGGGCGCGTGCACGTCCTCGTCGGGCAGATTGAAGCCGAACATCAAGGTGTCGAGACCGAGCGTCTCCTTGAAGATCGCGGTGATCGGCACCGTCGCGCCGAGCCGGACATGGACCGGCTCCTGCTGCGATGTCGTCCTAAGGACGCGCGTGGCGGCCTGGACCAGGGGGTGGTCGGCAGCCAGCGTCGAGGCCGGCGAGCCGCCGCCTATCGCCTCGAAGCTGACCGCGACGCCGGGCCGCGCCACCGCCAGGATATGTCCCTGGAGCGCCTGCGCCGCCTGGTCGGTGTCCTGCCCCGGTGCGAGGCGGATGGTGATCTTGGCGCGCGCCTCGTCGGGGATCACCGTCTTGCTGCCGGAGCCGGTATAGCCGCCCCACATGCCGTTGACGTCGATGGCGGGGCGCAGCGTCAGTCTCTCGCGGATGCTGTAGCCCGGCTCGCCGGCCGCGATGCCGCCGATATCGCCGACAAAGGCCGCCTCGTCGAAAGGCAGGGCGGCGGTGTCCTGCCGGTCCCGCTCACTGAGCGGGCGCACGGCCTCCATCAGCGCCGGGATGGCGATCGCGCCATTCCTGTCATGGAGCGTCGCGATGATCGCGGCGAGCTCGTGCAGGGCGTTGCGGACCGCGCCGCCATAGCGGCCGGAATGCAGCTCCTTGTCGGCGGTGCGGACCACGAGTTCGAGCTTGGTCAGCCCGCGCGCCCCGACATTGATCGTCGGCACGGTCGGGCTGGCGCGGCCACCATCGGCGGAGATCATGGCGTCGGCCTTGAGCAGCGGGCCATAGCGCGCGACGATGGCATGCAGGCTCGGGCTGCCGGTCTCCTCCTCGCCTTCGATGAAGAGCTTGATATTGACCGGGCAGCGGCCCTTGACCGCCAGGAAGGCCGCGACCGTCTCGATGGCGATCGTGGTCGAGCCCTTCACATCCGACGCGCCGCGCGCATAGAGCCGGCCGTCGCGGGTCGTCGGCTCGAAGGGCGGCGTCTTCCAGAGCGCCAGCGGATCGGGCGGCTGCACGTCGTAATGGCCGTAGATGATGATCGTGGGGGCGCCGGGCGCGCCGAGCCAGGTGCCATAGACCGCCGGCTGGCCGCCGCCATCGAGCAGCTGGACATCCGACAGCCCGATCTCCCTGAGCCAATCGAGCAGGAACGTCCTCGTGTCCTGCATGCCCTGCGCATAGGCCGGATCGGTGCTGACGCTCGGCAGCCTCAGGAAGGCATTCAGCCGGTCCAGTACGGCATCGTGCCGGGCGAGCAGATGATCGACGACGGGCTGGGCGCTCATCGCGGGCCTCCAGGAGTTTGGGGATGGCGGGTCGAAGCGAGGATCGGGGTCTCGTCGGCGACAGCGTTCAGCACGGCCTTGGGGACCGGGACGGAGGCCGCGAGCAGCAGGAAGGACAGGGTCTTGCCATGGCCGTCGAGGCCCAGGCTGGCATTGACGCCGCCGTCCAGAACATCGTCGAGGACGAAATTGAAGGCAGCCAGCCGGGGCAGTTCGTAGCGCACGACCCGGGAGGGCGCCCTCGCCCGAAAGATCTCCGCCACCAGATCGGCCGTGAGCTCTGCGGCCAGCACCGGGAAGAGCGCCGGGTGGCGGCAGACCAGCGCGATATTCAGGCGGTTGCCCTTGTCGCCGGAGCGGGCATGGGCAAGCGCATGGAGCGGCGTGCGGATCGGCTCGATCATGCCGCCTCCTCCAGGAAGCTGACGCGGGGCGTGACCCTGTCGCGCGCGACCAGGCAGGACGCGCTGCGCAGCCGCGGCGTCAGCCGCTTGCGCACCCCGCCCCCGCCCGCCGGCCCGGCGCAGTACAACGCCTCGACCTCGTCCAGCAGGCACTCGGCGGCAGCACGATCATCGCTCTCGGCGGCGAAGCGGATGCGCAGATCGGTCGGCAGCCTGTCCCAGACGAGGTCGGAAATGCCGGAGCCCGCGCTGTCTCCGAAGACGCTGACGGCGCCGATCAGATCGACGCGAATGGCGAGAGCAGGATGGAAGCGGCGCATCCGAAGCTGCACGGTCTCGATTGCGAGCTTCGCGCGCGCCCCGGCATTGGGGCCGGCATAGGAGATTTCGGCCTCGGCGAGATGGCCGCCATCGACGCAGATCGTCGCCTTCAGTGTGGGCGGCAGCGGGTGGCCCCTGGCGCCGGTGACGCGCACCCGGTCGGGGCCGACCTGCTCGATCTCGACCTCAGTCAGGTCGAGCACGACATCGGGCGTCAGATAGGCGGCCGGATCGTGGATTTCATAGAGGATCTGTTCGGTAACCGTGCGCCGGTCGACCAGCCCGCCGGTGCCGTCCGGCTTGGTCACGACGAAGCTGCCATCGGCCTCGACCTCGGCGATCGGATAGCCGATCCGGTCCATGCCCGGCACGTCCTTGATGCCCGGATCGGCGAAATAGCCGCCCGTGACCTGCGACCCGCATTCGAGCAGATGCCCCGCCAGGATGCCGGCGGCGAGCCGGTCCCAATCGTCCCAGGCCCAGCCGAAGCTGTGGATCAGCGGCCCCAGCACCAAAGCGGGGTCGGCGACGCGCCCGGTCACGACGATGTCGGCGCCGCGCGACAGGGCCTCGGCGATCGGGCCCGCGCCGAGATAGGCATTGGCGGCGATGATCTCGGGCGCCCGCGCCAGGATCGTGCCATCGCTCTCGCAGGCGGTGAATTCGGCCGGGCTCATCAGGCCGAGAAGGTCATCGCCCTCGACCACCGCGATCTTCAGGCCGGGATATCCGGCCTCTGCGGCCCAGCTGCGGATTTTCGCGGCAGCGGCCCGCGGATTGGCCGCGCCGAAATTGCCGATGATCCTGATGCCGTGCCGGGCGGCGTCCCCGAGAGCCGGGCGCAGCAGGCGCTCGAGCGCGGGCACCTCGCCGCGGGCGGGATTGGCGATCCGGTCGATCTGCGCGAGCGCCAGCGTGCGTTCGGCCAGCGTCTCGAAGATCAGGAAACGGGGCCCGTCATGCTGCGCCAAGGCTTCGATCACCGGCCCGGCCGAATCCGATCGGTCGCCGGCAAAGCCCGCCGCAGCACCGATCCGAACCTGTGTCGCCATGCCGAACCCATCCGTTGCCGCCAGCCCGGCCCATGGCCGCGCCTGATGCATTGGTGGCGACGCATTCAGAAAGTCAAATAATGGGAATTCATTATTCCATAGGACGAGCCTATGACTGAGCTGCACGGGAGGCGACAGACCGCCGGCCCGGCCGATCGACCACCGAGGCGCCATGAATCTGACAATCCGGCAGTTGGAGATCCTGGTCGCGATCGGCGAAACGCTGAATCTCACGGCCGCGGCCGAGCGCCTGGGCATCACGCAGCCCTCCGTCAGCGAGACGCTGAAGCGCATCGAGGCCGAGCTCGGCTATCGGCTGGTGCACCGGACGACGCGCGCGCTGACGCTGACCTATGAAKGGCGGCACGTCGTCGCCAGCGCGCGCGATGCCGTGCGCAGTCTGCACCAGACCTTCGAGGCGATCGCCAGCCGGAACGAAGGCGTGCACGGCCGGGTCTCGATCGCCGCACTTCCATCCGTGGTCTGCACGCTGCTACCCCCGGCGATCCGCGCCTTTCGCAGCAGCTTCCCCGGTATCGATGTCCAGATCCGCGACGCGCCCCAGGACCGGGCGACGGAGCTGCTGGAGGACGGTATCGTGGACCTCGCGATCGTCGGCCACCCGGCCTCGCTCGGCGCCTTCGCCTTCGATCCGGTGACGTCGGACCGCATGCACCTGGTCTGTCACCGCCAGCACAGCCTCGCCACGCGCGAGAGCGTGACCTGGGCGGACCTCGCCGGCCATGACTTCATCGCGATCTCGCCGGCTTCGTCGGTGCGCAGGCTCACCGATGCCGGGTTCGTCCACGGCAACCTGTCGATCGAGCCGAGATACGAAGTCGACCAGATCCCCTCTGCGGCAGCCCTCGCGGCGGCCGGCCTCGGCATCACCGCGCTGCCATCGATGACCTTTGCGATGTTCCGGAGCACGGACCTGGCCATGGTGCCGATCACGGCGCCCAGCATCGAGCGCCGGATCGGCTTGCTCTGGGTCAAATCCCGGCCGCTCTCGCTCAGCGCGACCCGGCTGGCGGACGCGATCCGGACGCATGGCGGCGCCTGACCCAACGGCGCGTCGACGAGCCCCCTCGCCGTCTCAAGGTGCAACCGCTCTTCGCCGAAGGGCTGGATCATCGGACCGGAAATCGTGTCCGGTCCGATGATCTAGCTGTGGAGCGTCAACAGGTTGTCCTCGTCGAGAGCGAGTCTGCTGATGGGTGTCTTGGCCTGGATTCCGCCGTGGGGGCGATGCCAGTTCTGGGGATGCGTTCCGGCCGCAGGCTCGGCAGAAGCCCGCGGCCGGAACCGTGCACTTTGTGCGACGCCTCAATGCAGCGAGCGGAATGTCGCGCGCAGATCGTCCGTCAGGGCTTGCGGCTGCTCCCAGGCCGCGAAATGCGTGCCCGTGTCGTGGCGCCTGTAGAAGACCAGGTTCGGATAGGCCTTGCGCGTCCAGCTTTCCGGCGCCTGGTAGATCTCGTCGTGGAATGCGCTGACGCCGGTCGGCAGCGGCACACCCTTGGGCGCGAAGAACGCGAGCTTGCTTTCCCGATACAGCCGCGCCGAGGAGACCGCCGTGTTCGTCAGCCAGTACAGCGTGATGTTGTCGAGGATATCGTCCCGGGTCAGGCCCTCCTTCGCGCCATCGAAGACGCGCGCGATGAGGTTATAGCTGCGGATGTCGTGGTCGATGATCCAGGCCGCCAGCCCCACCGGCGAATCCGCCAGCGCGTAGAGAGTCTGCGGCCGGCCCGCCATTTCCTGCGCGTAGCCGAGCCCGTTCGCATAGAAATCGACGAGCTGGTCCCAGGCATGCTTTTCCTCGGCATCCAGGCCCGCGGGCTCGGGGCCGTTGGGAAGCAGCGGGGCGATCTCGGCGGGAACGGTCGCCGGCATGTTGGTGTGGATCCCGGCCAGCCCGGCCGGGCGCTGTAGCGCCATCTGCTCGGTGACCGCATTGCCCCAATCGCCGCCTTGCGCGACATAGCGCGTGTAGTCGAGCCGCTGCATCAACACCGCCCAGGCGCGTGCGACATGCTGCGGATCCCAGCCGTTGACGGCCGGCTTGCCGGAAAAGCCATAGCCCGGCAGCGACGGGATCACGACATCGAAGGCATCGGCTGCAGTGCCGCCAAAAGCGGTCGGATCAGTGAGCGGGTCGATGATCTTCAGCTGCTCGATGATCGACCCGGGCCAACCATGCGTGACGATCACCGGCAGCGCGTTCGGGTGTTTCGACTTCACCTGGATGAAGTGAATATCCACCCCGTCGATCGTCGTGACGAAGTTCGGGTAGCTGTTGATTCGTGCTTCGACGTCTCGCCAGTCATGCTGGTCCGCCCAATACGCGGCGAGCTTCTCGATGCTCGAGAGGCTGACGCCCTGGGTCGGGTCGTTCTCGCGCTGGGGCCATTTCGTCGCCTTGATGCGGCGCTTCAGGTCGGCGAGTTCTTCGTCGGTCGCGTGGTAGCGGAATGGCCGGATCGAACTGTCGCCGCTCGCCTTCGGGTCTGCGGCCGCGCTCTCCTGCGGCGAGCGCGAGGGAGAGGGCGCTGCGGTCGCGCTCACGGCGGGAAGCATCGCGCCGATCGTTCCCACGACGGTTGATGCGATGAAGCTCCTGCGGCCGATCAACGGGTGCGGACCAGGCATGGCGGTTCTCCTCAGGGGTTAAGGCGGAGACGTGGACGGTCTGTGCGATKATCTGGCGTGCCGCATCGACATAGTCGCGCCCCGCATCGGTGAGCTGGACATTCCGACTGGTCCGGACGAGCAGGCGCGTACCGAGATGGCGCTCGAGCTCCGCGACTTTCCGGCTGACGCTCGGCAGCGGCGCGTTCAGCTTGCGGCTTCCCGCAGACAGGCTGCCGGCATCGACGACCGCCAGAAAAACCTGCATCGCATCGAAGCGGTCCATCAGGCCCCACACTCCTTTGCGCCGGCGGCAGAGACGTTGTCCGCGCCCCCGGTCCGAAGCTTCGCACCGGCCTCGGCCAGCCCGATCGATGGGCCGGCTTCAGTCTAACGCGCGGTCGGCCTTGCTGCCATGGGTGACGCACCAGTCCCGGTCGCGCCCAGGCGGAGATCTGTCATTGGCTTTGCCCAGGGTGCTCCTGAGCCGGTACATGAGCGCATGGAAAACCGCTTCACACTCCTTGGGCTCAACTCATTCCGGCAGGAGATCAAGAAGAGCCGCTTCATTGCGACCGCCGCTCCCGTTGCGGATGAGGCGGCAGCCAAGGAGTTCATCGCTGCCCACTCGGACCCGGCGGCCAATCACAATTGCTGGGCCTGGCGTTGCGGACAAGGCTATCGCTTCAACGATGACGGAGAACCGAGCGGCACAGCGGGAAAGCCGATACTCGCGGCCATCGACGGGCAAGCGCTGGACGGCGTCGCGGTTGTCGTGACGCGCTGGTTCGGCGGGGTCCTGCTCGGCAGCGGCGGCTTGATCCGCGCCTATGGCGGCACGGCCGCCCTCTGCTTGCGCGCGGCCGAGACGGTGGCGCTGGTCGAGGCGGCATCAGTGACGATCACCTGCGCGTTCGGCGATCTGGCGCGCGTCCAGGCGCGGCTTGGTGATCTGCCGGGGGTGCAGCTGCGCGATCAGGTCTTCACGGATACCGGCGCAGTGCTGTCGGTGTCGGTTCCAAAGCTGGAGGCCGATCTGGTCTCCAAACTGGTCAGGGACATCACCAGCGGACGCGCGGCGATCAGATGGGACGACTAGGTTCTCGCTCTCCGGGCGGACGCGCGCCCGGCGACATCGCGCTGGCACGGAGATGGCGACAGAGCGCTTTGTCTGCTGGTCTTAGTTGCGCCAAGACCCGATGTCAGAAGCGCCCGATGGCACCGGCTGCACGGATTGGGGGCTGACCACAGGTGGCGAACGGATCTGACCGGCGCGAGCCGCTTGTCGACGCGCTGGCGACGGACGCGCATGAGCTGGATTTTCGCCCCTCCTCCGAGGATCGGGAGGGTGAGACCACGGCGCGCGGGCCGGCCTCTCAGGTCAGCGCTGATGCGTCCAGCCAGCCCGGGAAGGCCCGGCGCGTGGGCGGCGGCTTGGTCCTGAGAAAGCTGGCCTGTGCCGGGCTCGTGCTTTGCCTGGGCGGCGTCATCCTCTTGGGCGGCGGCGTCGCCTACTACGCCGCGCAGCTGCCTCCGCTCAGCCAGCTCACGGTGCCGAAACGGCCCCCGAACATCGCCATCCTGGCGAGCGACGGCTCGCCTCTCGCCAATCGCGGCGAGACGGGCGGCCGCGAGGTCTCGCTGGGGGAGCTGCCGCCCTCCCTGCCCAAGGCTTTCGTCGCCATCGAGGACCGGCGCTTCTACGACCATTGGGGCATCGACCTGATGGGCCTTCTCCGCGCAGCCTACCGCAATCTGGCCCATGACGGAKGCCTCCAGGGCGGCTCGACGCTGACCCAGCAGCTCGCCAAGAACCTGTTCCTGACCCAGGAGCGCACGGTCTCGCGCAAGATCCAGGAAGCGATCCTGTCGCTCTGGCTGGAGCGCAGCTACAGCAAGGACCAGATTCTCGAACTCTATCTCAACCGGGTCTATTTCGGCGCCGGTGCCTATGGTGTCGAGGCCGCGGCGCAGCGCTATTTCGGCAAGTCGGCCCGCAACCTGTCGCTGTCGGAAGCCGCCCTGCTGGCCGGCCTCGTCCAGTCCCCCTCGCGCCTGGCCCCMAGCCGCAACCGGGAAGCCGCACAGGCCCGCGCCGAACGCGTCATCGCGGCGATGAAGGAGCTCGGCTTCATCACCCCCGACATGGCCAGCACGGCTCTTGGCGCACCGGCGCAGATCGTGCGTCCCAAGGCGGCCGGCTCCGCCAATTATGCCGCCGACTACGTGATGGAAGCGCTCGACGACACCGTCGGCGCCATCGATTCCGACATCGTGGTCTCGACCACCCTCGAGCCAGCCCTGCAGGCGGCGGCCGAGCGGGTGCTCGTGGACGAACTCGACGCCAAGGGCCAGAAATTCAATGTGAGCCAGGGCGCCTTCGTGGCGATGCGGCCGGACGGGGCCGTGACAGCGCTGGTGGGTGGCCGCAACTACGAGACGAGCCAGTTCAACCGGGCGACCTCCGCCCGCCGCCAGCCGGGCTCGGCCTTCAAGCCCTTCGTCTATCTGACGGCGCTCGAGCGGGGGCTTCGCCCCGACACCGTGCGCTCGGATTCGCCGGTCAACATCAACGGCTGGAAGCCCGAGAACTATGACCGCGGCTATCGCGGGCCGATCACCCTGCGCAATGCTCTCGCCCTCTCCCTCAACACGGTGGCGGTGAAACTCACCATGGAGGTCGGTCCTCAGTCCGTCGTGCAAACGGCACAGCGCCTCGGCATTGCCTCGCCGCTCCAGGCCGACCCCACGATCGCGCTCGGAACCTCCGAAGTCACGCCGCTCGAGCTCGTCGGCGCCTATGCCAGCTTCGCCAACGGGGGCTTCGGGGTCGTGCCCTACGTGATCACCGAGGTGAAGGCTGCGGATGGCAAGCCGATCTTCAGCCGCCCGGCGCCGGACGATGCGGGCCGGATCATCGATCCAGGCACCGATGCGATGATGAACGCGATGCTGCACAACGTCTTCGTCATCGGCACGGCCCAAAGGGCGCGGATGCCCGGCTGGCCCATGGCCGGCAAGAGCGGCACCACCAACGACTACAAGGACGCCTGGTTCGTGGGCTTCACCGGCAATCTGGTTGCCGGCGTCTGGCTCGGCAACGACGACAGCACACCCACCAAGGGCGTATCCGGCGGCAACCTGCCGACCGATATCTGGCACAATTTCATGAAGATCGCCCTCAAGGACCAGAAGCCGGTCGGCCTGGCGGGCGTGGCCGGCGCCGGACAGGATCCGCGCTACGCCAATGAAAGCGGCAAGGGCCAACCCCGGCAGCGCACCAAGCGCCAGAAGAATTTCTTCGAGAGGCTGTTCGGGCTCTGAGGTCCAGTCGTTCGGCCCAGAGCTGAGCCCGTTGTTGTCACGGGGCCGCTCCGAGGCTGCGCCAGGAGCAGACTCTGGCTGGTGGCCTGGAAGCAGAGATTGCAAATCGTCTCGCCTGAATTCCGTTCGCGACCCATCTGGGACTGCGGGGAGGTCCGCTTTCTGTCGGGCCGATTGACCCGAAAGGAGAGGCCGAGATTGGACCGTCCGCTTGCCGGCGGATTTCCCGAAAAGCGGGATGATCTTGGGAGCGGCTGTTGCCAGTTGTGTTACTTCGTCGGCTGAGAGCGCGCGGTGAGCTTGTTTCCGTCCGGATCGCGAAGGTAGGCGACGAAGGCTCCGTTCGGGCGCTCGCTGGGTGGGCTCTCGATCGCCGTCCCACCATGCGTGGTGCCGGCCTTATGCCACGCGAGAACATGGTCACGGCTCGCAGCGGCGATACCGATAGTCCCACCGTTGGCCGCGGTCGCTGGATTGCCGTCGATCGGCTTCGTGATCATCAGCCGACCGCCCTTGTGGGCATAGATCAGCCGGCCTCTGGCATCTATCTCGCCAGGCTCGCCTCCTAACGCGGCGAATGTGGCGTCGTAGAAATCTCTAGCCCGCTCCAGGTCGTTGCTGCCGATCATGACATGAGTGAACATGCTTCTATCTCCAAAGAGGGCCTGTGCGAGATAGTCGCGCGCGGTCCGCAAGCGCCCCCCAGAATGCCGTCGCGGCACAGGCGATCGTGGGACTTAGGAGGCTCGGTGAGCTAGCGCGAGCTCGCGGCCATGGCCCGACCATTCGTCGGCCGGGCCATGGCCCTCCATTCGTCAGAACATGTGGAAAGGTGGCTTGGCGTCGTCTGGCAGGAGCGCCTTATAGGGCGTCCGGACCAGGCGCTCCTCGAAGTCGGCCTTGGCCTTTTCCAGCAATCCCGGTTCGACGAGCACGTCCGCGGCTACGCCCGCCATGACCTTCGCAACGTGAACCATGCCCTTGTGCGCCAGCGGCGATTGACCATGGGCCGTCAACTGCCAGGAATGCCCCGGCGTGCCGATCGTATACGTCGCGCCCCGCGCCTGTACCGTCGGCACGGCCCAGGAGACATCACCGACATCGGTCGAGCCCATCATACGCGGCCCCGGCACCTCCTTGGGTGCGATCGCGTTGCACAGGGGAAAATCCGTCACCGGCAATCCCGAGCGGCGAAATGCGCTTTCGATATGCGCGGGCGTCACGCTCTTCTGCATGCGCCTGGCGAAGGCGACGTCGTCTGCATCGAACGGAGGCGGGCCAAGCCGATCGAAATTGCGCTGCATGGCATCCTCCAGGGGCGTGTTCGCCAGCAAGCTGCTCATCGCGCTGACGACTTCGCTGGTGACCGTGGTCTCCGTCATCAGTGCCGCTCCTTCGGCGATTTTCCGGACCCGGGCGAGGAGTTCATGGACCTGGGAGACCATCGTCGCCCGCACGACATATCGGAGCTTGGCCTTGGCTTGGACAACGTTCGGCGCGATGCCGCCTGCTTCGAGATACGCGTAGTGGATGCGCGCATCGCTCGGCATGTGCTCGCGCATGTAGTTGACGCCGACATTCATCAACTCGGCGGCGTCGAGCGCTGAACGGCCGAGATGCGGAGAAGCGGCGGCATGGCTGGCGCGCCCGGAAAACTCGAAGTCGATCGTCGTGTTGGCCAGGGATAAGGCTGCCGTCACCGCCGCAAAATCCGCGGGATGCCAGGAAATCGCGATGTCGACGTCCTTGAAGGCGCCCTCCTTGACCATGAACGCCTTGCCTGCCCCACCTTCTTCCGCCGGGCAGCCATAGTAGCGGACGCGGCCCTTGAGCCCACGCTCCGCGAGGAAATCCTTGACCGCCGCGGCCGCCAGCATGGCGCCGGCCCCCAGCAGGTTATGGCCGCAGCCATGGCCGGCCGGCTGGTCCGGAAGCGGTTGATGCTCGGACATGCCGGGGGCTTGCGAGAGCTCAGGCAGCGCGTCGTACTCGCCGAGGATGGCGATCACCGGGCCGTCCTCTCCCGCCTCGCCCATGACGGCGGTCGGCAATCCGGCGATGCTCGTCTCCACGCGAAATCCCTCGCGCCGAAGCTGCTCGGCGTGGGCCGCAGCCGACTTGACCTCGCGGTAGTTGAGTTCGGGCATTTCAAAGACGCGGTCGCTCAACTCGATGTAGTCCGCCTGCTTTGAATCGACGATCGTCCAAATCTTATCGGTATTCTGCACAGCCTTCTCCCGAGATTGCATTCGCGCCATAGAGGCCGCTGAAGGCCGCCGTCATCCGCAATCGCCGGATATCGACAGCCCCAGCCTTCGGGAGGCTACTACAAGGCGAACGGCAGAATGGCCGAATTTTACTCAGAAGAATCGGCAATTATTGCAGACTGATCGACGTTTGCTTGTGCGCTTCGAAATTCGCGATGCTTGCCTTTGTCCGTTCGTCCAACGACGGAGTCGGCTTTGCGCCCCAAGGCCTAGCCGTGAGCACGGCTAACGGAGCTTGGCGATCCCGATGCCATCGCGTTTCGCGCTGTCGATGGTTTCTTCGCTGTGGGTCATCGCTTTCGAAATCGAGTGGCAAGGCGGATCGTCTCCAAACCCCCTTACGCCCCCTGGGGGATATTCCTGTCGGGCTCGCGCGCAGAGACCGCCGGTGCTTGCCGAACGCAAGTGCAGGAGCCAATCATTCTCTGATCTCGCTTCTGATGCTAGGCATGCAAACATGCTCCGGTCGATCCAACAGCTTYGGGACAGCTCCGCGGTGGGCGCGCTGCTTGCCGATGGCGAAGAGCAATTGACGCTGATGGGCGGCGGCTCCGAATACCGCATGCCGTGGCATTGGCACGACTGCCTGATGATATTCCTGCCGCATGTCGGAGCGGTCGATTTCCGCGACGAGTCCAGACAATCCGGCGCCTGGCTGAGCGAGGACCGTTTCGTCGTCGTTCCGCCGGGCCTCGCGCACCAGACCTCGGCAGCCCGGCCGGTCCATCGCCATGTGGCGATCTACGCTGCAGATGGACAACTGGCGAAGATCGAGGCCCGCATCGGCTCATTGCATCGTGTGCGCGGCAAGCTCGGACGAACAGGCTTTTTCCCAATGACGTCCGAGATCCGGTCGCTTCGCGGGCTGTGCCAGAGTGGGCAGGCCGATGACGCCGTTGCGCAGGTCACGCGCAGCCACCTCGCTGCGGCATTGCTGATCAATTGCCTCGCGCAGATCGAGCGAAGCGATGAACTGTCCGGCGCGCGCCCGGAGGGTCATGGCGAGATGCTGGTTTCGGAGATCAGGTCGTTCATCAGCCAGAACGCCAGCAAGGACCTGCCGCTCGACCTCATCGCCGACAGGTTCGGCTTGTCCAGACGCCATGCAACACGCTTGTTCCGCGACAAGACAGGCTTCTCGATCGCCACCTTCCAGKACCATGAGCGGATCAGGCAGGCGCAGGAGCTGCTGGTCGAGACCACGCTTCCCATTGGCGAGATCGCCTGGCGCGTCGGCTTCGAATCCGGCTCCGCCCTGGCGCGGGCGATGAAGCGCMTGACCGGCCTGACACCCACGACCGCGCGGCGGGACCTGGCCCGATCCGACAAGTCTTGAGGCCCGCTCGGTCGCGCGAGGGCCGCCCCGCCCCTTATCCTGGCGGGATGCTTCAAGAGCCAGGGGAGGACATGCGATGCAGGGCGCTCAACCAACAGACTTCGTCATTGGTTCGGATCTGACGCAGACATTTCCGGTCGGCTCCGGGACTGCCGCCGTCGACGCCGTCGCGCCGTCCATGACGCGATCGGGGCTGCAACGATGAACGACATCAGGCTTGTCAACGTCTTCACCCATAGGGGAAGCGGCGGGAATCCTTGCCCGATCGCGATCGATGCGTCGGGATGGCCCGACGAAAGAATGCAGGCGGAGGCCCAGCGCTTCGGCCACGAATCCGGCTTCGTCCTGCCAGGCTCCAGTGCCGATTTCGATTATGCCTTCCGCTTCTGGGTGCCGCGCCACGAGATGGAAATGTGCGGGCACGCCACGATCGGCGCGCTGTGGTGCCTCGCCATGGCTGGCAGGCTCCAGGCCGATCAGCTGCGCATCGAGACGCGCAGCGGGCCGGTGACCGGCTATGTCGATCTGACGGATCCCGATGACCCGTCGGTCGAGATCAGCCAGCCGGCCGGCAAGGTCGTCGACCTGACAGCGGCCGAGGAGGAGGAGGTTCTGGCGACCCTCAACCTCTCGCGCCGTGATCTCCTCGACCTTCCCATCCAGAATGCGGTGACATCGCGCGTCAAGACGCTCATCCCCATGAAAAGCACCGCGCTTCTGAATGGCCTCTCGTTGAACATGAGGCGGACGGAAGACTGCTGCGGGCGCATCGGCTCCACGGGCCTGTATCCCTACGCGATCGAGGATCGGGGCGCGCGGCGTTTCGAGGCGCGGCAATTCCCGAAATCCTCAGGCTATCCCGAGGATGCAGCAACCGGCATCGCGGCTGCGGCCCTGGCCTTCGGCTTGCTCAGGAACGGGCTGGTGGGTCGCGACAGCCAGCGCATCACCATTCTTCAAGGGCGGGCCATGGGTTCCCTGTCCGAGATCGGCGTGCGCCTGGGATTTGCCGATGACAGGCCGGTCGGCTGTCTTCTTGGAGGCTCCGTCAAGCCAGCGGAACCGCACGAATGGCATCAGGGCAGCGAGCGCTTTGCCGTCTAGGGGTTTCGCGCCGACGCTTCTCCTGGTCGAGCCCCCTATCGCGCCTGATCGCGGCCCTGCCGTGGCTCGACTGCGGCGATAGAGGCGTCGCGCGAGGGGCCGGGCTGGTCGCGGCAGAGCTCGACCAGCCCTGCCCGGTCGCCGGCCTCGAACGCTGCGATCATCGCCCCCTGCCCGGCGCAGGCCTGCGCCAGATGGGCCGGTTTGCTGCCGTGTTCGATCGGTCGCGATTGGCGCGAAATGGCAAGACGGGCAGGCTGTCCACGCACGAAATGCCCGCCGCGGGACTCGCGGGCCGATTCGTCCGCGATTGCGTGCTGCAGCGAGCCGGAGCGCTCACGCAGGAGCCGGCACGGCAGGGGACAAGCAGCAATGTCAGGCGCAACGGCGCGCGATCTCGCCTTTCCGCAGTCTGCCGACACAGTCTCCTGCGCGACGGTTCTCAGGATCGACAGCAGGTGGCCCCCGCGCCAGGCCAGGGGGGCAAGCCCTATGCCGGATTGCGCCGCGAAGGCCGCAGCCCTATCCCGGCAGTATCGGGGCGTCCCTCCCTTGCAAGGCGTTCAGAACGTTCTCCGTACCGGACAATTGTCTGGCTTGGACGGACTGGTGTCGTCGACTTCCACGCGAGACTGAGACCATGGCTGCTGTTTCAACGACCGACGAGCTCGAGGTTGCATCCGGGATGCTCCATCGGTTCTCCATGCTGATCGAGGACGGTCTGACGAGGAGGCTGTCGGGCTGGCTCTCGTCCGGCGGTGCGTGGCACGATTTCGTCCAAGGTCTGGAGGCCGCCGGCTATCGTCCCGCGCTGCTGGCTCTCGGCATTGCAGCGGTTTGCCTGATTGCCGCTGTCGCAACGGCAGCTTTTGCCAGCGCGATCATCGGCAAAGTGAAGGCCCGGCCGCTTCTGTTCGGGGCCGCCTGGTTTGCGGCCGCCTTGCTCGCGGTGCTGGCGGCCTGGGTCCTGCTCCTCGGTCTCATCTCCGATACGGTGCTCCGCCGCGCCTTGCTCAACTGCGTCGTGATCTCGGCCGTGGCGACAATGATCTGTTTCCCGCTGGCCACCGGTCGCAGGTCGATCTTCTGGCCTTGGCGACGCGATCTCGCGGTCGCCATCGGCATCGCGGCCGGCGGCCTGGTGGTCCTTGCCTGTC
>NZ_JBFTLD010000067.1:0-25794 GCF_056396265.1 Allobosea sp. 05T422_2
CCTTACCGCGAGATCTTACCGAAGGCGAAGAACTGGGTCTCGCCGGAGGAATCGTCGACACCGTCATTGTCGGTGACAACGAAGAGATTGCCAGCCTTGTCGACAGCCATGCCCTCAACCTTGTCGAGCCCATAGCCGCCAGCCTTCATCAGATCCGGCGTGAGATCGCGCAGCGGCTTCTTCTCGACGGTCGGGATGGCGGCGGCGCCGATTGCGGCCGGCGTCAGACCCTTGACCGAGAAGGTGGCCAGCGTCTTCACCGCCTTGGCGCCGAAGAGATTGTCGCGCTCGATCACGGCAAAGGTCTCGTTGCCGAGATAGGTCAACTCGGAGAGGCCCATCCAGGCACCGGCGGCCGGAGCCGTCAGCGGGTAATGCAGCACGCCCCACTGCTTGCTGGCCGGCTTGTAGGACAGGATCTTGGTCTTGCCCTTGGGATCGTCCTTCCATTCGCGCTGCACGGCAAGCCAGACGGTCTCGTCCGCGCCCTCGCCGGTCACCGTCACGCCCTCGAAGCCGAAGCGCACGGCATGCTTGTCGAGCTCTTCGGGAAGGTGGATCTCCTCCTCGATCTCACCCTTTGCGGTCGCCCGCAGCAGGATATTGCGAGTCGGCTTGTCCTTGATCTCGGGATTGCCCTCCGAAGCCAGCCAGAAGCCGCCATTGGCGCGGGTCGCGATCCCTTCCAAGTCATAGGAGGCGGGCTTGCCACCCTTGGTCACCGTCAGGCCGGCGACGATCCTGGCCGGCTTCTGCGTGGCGTCGATCTCGAGGATGCGGGACGGCGTATAGGCGCTGTCGGTCACGGCAAAGAGGCGGCCAGCTGTGCTGCCATGGGCGGCAAGTCCGGACAGCGCGCCCCAGCCGATCGGCAGACCCTCATGATCCTGCGAGACGATCGTCGGATAGGCGGCGGGGCCTTCGTTGCGCTCATAGATGGTCACTGCGGAACGGGCGCCACCCTTCTCGCCGACATCGGTCTCGGAGGCCGACACAAGGAGATTGCGCTGCGGGATGGCAAGCAGGCCTTCCGGACCGATGCCACCCGGCAGGGCCTGGAGGTAACGCGGTGCTTTCCCGGCGCCCTCGTCCTTGAAGACCAATACGAGCGAGGCGCGCTCCAGGCCGACGAAGATCAGCTTGTCATTGCCGTAGGTGCCGACCTCGATCCCTTCCGGTTCGCTGCCCTTGGCGGCCGAGCGCTTTTCCGGATAATGGCCGTGACGCATGGCGATATGGTCGACCATCGCAGCCGAATCGAACTCGATCGTGCCGTCCTTGCGGAAGATGGTGAAGCCGCGCGAGCCACCCTTCCAATCGCCTTCATTGGCGGTGACGAAGCGCTCGGTGTCGATCCAGCGCACCGCGTCCGGCTCGCGGGCGACGCCCTTGAGTTCCTCGACCGGCTTGATTTCGCCGTCGCGGGTCTTGTCGATGTTCTTCAGATCGACGGTGCCGGCGGAGAAATGGGTGACGATCTTGCCGGTCTTGGTATCGATGGTGGCGAGGTGGTTGTTCTCCTGCAACGTCACCACGGCGAGGCCGTCCTGGTTGACGTCAACGAATTCCGGTTCGGGGTCGGTCGGCTCGATGGCGGCGATGCCCGTCAGGTCGATCACCTGGCGCGAGGCGCAATCGGCGCCGCCATCCTTGATGCCGACCAGGGTCAGGTTGCCGGCGGGCAGCTGCGGCAGCGCACCCTTGTTCAGCTTCTCGTCGCGCTCGTTCTCGATTACGATGGCGAGCTTGCCCTTGTCCTTGGTCAGCGTAATCGAATCCGGCTGGCCGCCGAGCTCGCATTTGGCAACGACCTGCCGCGCCTTGAGATCGACCGTGGCAAGATGCCCGGCGGGCTCCTTGAAATTGTCGCCGGAGGTGACGACCACGACGAAGGCCTTATCGCCAAGGATCACGACCGAGGTCGGTTCGCCCTCGAGCGGAATGAAACCTGCCGGCTTCGGAGCGGAGGCCGTCGTGATGTCGATCAGGCCGAGGGCCTTCTGCTCGGCATCGGTATAGGCCAGGAGCGTTCCCGCTTCGTTGGCCGCGATGATCTCCGACACCGTCTTCTTGGACGCGTCGCGATCGGCCGGCAGGTTGAGCGGCACGGAGAAGGTCGCGACACGGTTGAACATCGGCTCGGCCAGAGCTGTGCCGCCAAGCAGGACCGAGGCGAGAGCCGCGAGAACGAGTGAGGTGCGCATGGGGCGGTCCTGTTCCGTTGGGGCAAGAAACTGTGCAGGCCGCATCAGCTATTGAGTGCGCACGACAGTTTCGTGACGCTTTCCCCGATCGGAGCCCGCGCTCCCCCATTGGGCCGCGAACAAGACGCCCCCACCACATGATGGCTTTGCGAAAACAGCTCGACGCCCTCCGGCGGCGGCCGGAAGGCGTCGAGTTGGAGATGCCTGCCGCATGCATTCAGGCGGCGACGGCGGCGGCGGGCGAGCGCTTGAAGCCGATGATCTCGAGTTCGGTGACGATCGCGACCGCTGCAGCCTGCGCGAGCACGAAGGCGATGCCGAGCCCGGTCGGCGCAAACCATCCCGCAACCAGGATCAGGATGCTGTCGGCGATCCAGAGGAGGTTGATGCCAATCACCGCGTAGACGGCGAGCCGCGGCAGGGTCTCGCGACTGGAGAGGAGGGCCAGCAGCGCGGCGCAGGGGAGCAGCACCAGGCCGGCGCCGCGGAGGAAAGCCTCGGGGAAGCCGAGCAATCCGGTGAGCGGCGCAGCAGCGAAGGCGAGCAGCAGACCGGTGGCGGCGCAGGCAGCGGCATCGAGAGCAAGGGCATTGCGGAGGAAGCGCGAGGACTGGATCGAGGACATGGCGTGGTCTCCTGGGTGTGAGTCCGTTCCGGCGGCCGGCCCGGGCTGTTGATGTTGGAGCCATGCTGACGCTGTCGTGTCGGCCCGTCGATTAAGCGAGAGGTAATTGGAACGAACCGACAGCCCGGATAGGTTTCTCGCCATGAACAAGCATCATCAACCCACCGTCGGTCACCTCATCCGCGACTGGCGCCAGCTGCGCCGGCTGAGCCAACTCGACCTCGCGCTGGAAGCGGAGATCTCCCAGAAGCATCTCAGCTTCATCGAGAGCGGCCGCTCGGCGCCGAGTCGCGACATGGTTCTGCACCTGGCGGAGTATCTCGCCGTGCCGCTGCGCGAGCGTAACGCCCTGCTGCTGGCCGCGGGCTATGCCCCGGTCTATCTCGAACGGTCGCTGGAGGATCCGAGCTTGCAGGCAGCCAAGTCGGCGATCGATCTCGTGCTGAAGGGGCACGAGCCCTATCCGGCCGTCGCGGTCGACCGGCATTGGACGTTGCTTGCCGCGAATGCCGCGGTGACGCCTCTCCTCGGCCTTGTCGCGGATGCCGAGCTGCTGCGCCCACCCGTCAACGTGCTGAGGCTCAGCCTGCATCCGAGCGGGCTCGCACCCTTCATCGTCAATCTCGCGGAATGGCGAAGCCATCTGATCGCAAGGCTGAGGCAGCAGATCAGGGCGACGGCCGATCCGATCCTGGCCGATCTCCTCGTCGAGCTGCTGACCTATCCGGCGCCACTTCAGCCCGCTCGCAAGGGCCACGCGCCGGAACCCGAGGCGGAAGCTGCGATCGTCGTGCCGATGCAGCTGAAGGTCGGCGAGCAGGTGCTCTCCCTGATTTCGACGACAACCGTCTTCGGCACGCCGGTCGACATCACGCTGTCGGAACTGGCGCTGGAAACCTTCTTTCCGGCCGATGCGGCGACCGCCGAGGCGCTGCGGGCGATGGCAATCGCATCCGCGGACCGGTCCGGAGCAGCTTGAACTTTTCCGGGAACCTTTGCCCGTTCCAGCCGTTTCCTCAGCACAAGTCGCTGATACGACATGCGTTTTTTAACAGAGGAACAGGACCCATGGGCAGCACCGCGGACAAGATCAAGGGCATGGCCAACGAGGCCGCCGGCAACGTCAAGCAGGGCGTCGGCAAGGCGATGAACAAGCCGGGGCTTCAGGCCGAAGGGATTGCGCAGGAGCGCAAGGGCGAGGCCCAGCAGGCCGTTGGCAAAGCTAAGGATGCGGTCAAGAAAGTGATCGACAAGGCCTGATCTGCATCAGGCCGGCGATCTGAAAGGCGGGTGCCCCGGACGGGTCGCCCGCCTTTTCAATTGCGGGGCCCGCGCTCAGGCCGCGCCGCCGCTCATGCCGCCCAGGAACTCCTTGACGCGACCGAAGAAGCCGGCGGTTTCCGGGTGGGTTGCGCCTGAGCATTCGCGCTCGAATTCGAGCAGCAATTCGCGCTGACGCGCCGTCAGCTTCTGCGGCGTCTCGACCACGACCTCGATATAGAGATCCCCGACCTCGCGCGAGCGCAGCACGCTCATGCCCTTGCCCTTGAGCCGGAACTGCTTGCCGTTCTGCGTGCCCTCGGGAATCTTGACGCGTGCCTTCTCGCCCGTCAGCGTCGGGACTTCGATCTCGCCGCCGAGAGCAGCCGAGGTGAGGCCAAGCGGCACCCGGCAGAACAGATCGGCCCCGTCGCGCTGGAAGATCGCGTGCGGCTTGATCGACAGGAAGATGTAGAGGTCGCCCGCCGGCCCGCCGCGCAGGCCAGCCTCGCCCTCACCGGCAAGCCGGATGCGTGTGCCATCCTCGACGCCGGCCGGAATGTTGACCGACAGCGTGCGCTCGCGAGTGACGCGCCCGGCGCCCGAGCAGTTCTTGCAGGGGTCGTCGATGACTTCGCCGCGCCCGTTGCAGGTCGGGCAGGTGCGCTCCACCGAGAAGAAGCCCTGATTGGCGCGCACGCGGCCATGGCCGCCGCAGGTCGGGCACTGGCGCGACGTCGAGCCCGGCTTGGCGCCGGTCCCGGAGCAGGATTCGCAGGCAATCGAGGTCGGCACGCGGATCGAGGCGCTTTTGCCGGCGAAGGCGTCCTCCAGCCCGATTTCGAGATTGTAGCGGAGATCGGCACCGCGCTCGCGGCCATTGGCACCGCGCGGTCCACCGCGGCCCCGCGCATCGCCGAAGAAGGAATCGAAGATGTCCGACATGAAGTCGGAGAAATCGGCCCCGCCGCCGGCACCACCGCCGCCATTCTCGAAGGCCTGGTGGCCGTAGCGGTCATAGGCGCCGCGCTTCTGGCCGTCGGCCAGGACCTGATAGGCCTCGTTCAGCTCCTTGAACTTGGCCTCGGCCCCCTTGTCGCCGGGATGGCGATCGGGATGGCATTGCATCGCGAGCTTGCGGAAAGCACTCTTGAGCTCCGCCTCGTTAGCCGTCTTCGAGACGCCGAGGATCTCGTAGTAGTCGCGTTTGGACATCAAACAGCCACCCCTTCGTTCTTCTCGGCATCATGGCCGGGGGAACCCGGCCATGTTCGTCAGAAGAACGACATTTCCCTTGCAAGAGGCCCTTCCCGAACGAGATGGCCGGGGCGAGCCCGGCCAGGTCGTCGTGGAGAGGTCAGAGCGCGATCAGGCGCTCTTCTTCTTGTCGTTCTTGTCGTCGCTGACATCCTTGAAGTCGGCGTCGATGACGTCGTCCTTCTTGGCGTCGGCATGCTCTTCGCCGCCTTCAGCCGTGGCACCCTCGGCCTGGCTCGCCGCATACATGGCTTCACCGAGCTTCATCGAGGCCTGCATCAGGTCGGTCGTGCGCGAGGTGATCGCCTCGACATTCTCTTCGGCCAGCGCGGCCTTGAGCGCGTCCAGTGCGGTCTCGATCGCTGACTTGTCGGCGGCAGAAACCTTGTCGCCATAGTCCTTCAGCGACTTCTCGGTGGAGTGCACCAGGCTCTCGCCCTGGTTCTTGGCTTCCACCAGCTCGCGACGCTTCTTGTCCTCGGCGGCATTCGCCTCGGCGTCCTTCACCATCTTCTGGATGTCGGCCTCGGAGAGACCACCGGAAGCCTGGATGCGGATCTGCTGCTCCTTGTTGGTGGCCTTGTCCTTCGCCGTCACCGAGACGATGCCGTTGGCGTCGATGTCGAAGGTCACCTCGATCTGCGGCATGCCGCGCGGCGCCGGCGGGATGCCCATCAGGTCGAACTGGCCGAGCATCTTGTTGTCGGCAGCCATCTCGCGCTCGCCCTGGAAGACCCGGATCGTCACCGCGCCCTGGTTGTCCTCGGCGGTCGAAAAGACCTGGCTCTTCTTGGTCGGGATCGTGGTGTTGCGGTCGATCAGGCGGGTGAACACGCCGCCGAGCGTCTCGATGCCGAGCGAGAGCGGGGTCACGTCGAGCAGCAGCACGTCCTTGACGTCGCCCTGCAGCACGCCGGCCTGGATCGCGGCGCCAATGGCGACGACCTCGTCCGGATTGACGCCCTTATGCGGCTCCTTGCCGAAGAACTGCTTCACCACCTCCTGGACCTTCGGCATGCGGGTCATGCCGCCGACGAGAACGACCTCGTCGATCTGGCCCGCCGAAAGACCGGCATCCTTGAGCGCCTTGCGGCAGGGCTCGATGGTGCGCTGGATCAGATCGTCGACCAAGCTCTCGAACTTGGCGCGCGAGAGCTTGATGGCGAGGTGCTTCGGCCCGGAGGCGTCGGCAGTGATGTAGGGCAGGTTGATTTCGGTCTGCGCGGCGCTGGAAAGCTCGATCTTGGCCTTCTCGGCAGCTTCCTTCAGGCGCTGCAGGGCGAGCTTGTCCTTCTTCAGGTCGATGCCCTGCTCGCGCTTGAACTCGTCCGCAAGGTACTCGACCAGGCGCATGTCGAAGTCTTCGCCACCCAGGAAGGTGTCGCCATTGGTCGACTTCACCTCGAAGACGCCGTCGCCGATCTCGAGGATCGAGACGTCGAAGGTGCCGCCGCCGAGGTCATAGACCGCGATCGTGCCGGTGGTCTTCTTGTCCAGGCCATAGGCGAGCGCAGCCGCGGTCGGCTCGTTGATGATACGCAGCACCTCGAGGCCGGCGATGCGACCGGCATCCTTCGTGGCCTGACGCTGGGCGTCGTTGAAATAGGCGGGAACGGTGATGACCGCCTGCGTGACCGGCTGCCCGAGATAGGCCTCGGCGGTCTCCTTCATCTTGGTCAGGGTGAAGGCGGAAATCTGCGAGGGCGAATAGTCCTTGCCGTCAGCCTCGACCCAGGCATCGCCCGTCGGGGCCTTCTTGATCCGGTAAGGGACAAGATTCATGTCCTTCTTCGTCATCGGATCCTCAAAGGTCCGACCGATCAGGCGCTTGATGGCGAAGAAAGTGCGCTCCGGATTGGTGACGGCCTGACGCTTGGCCGGCTGGCCGACAAGCCGCTCGCCGTCATCGGTGATGGCGACGATGGAGGGCGTGGTGCGCGCGCCCTCGGAATTCTCGATAACCTTCGGTGTAGTGCCTTCCATCACGGCAACGCAGGAGTTCGTCGTGCCGAGGTCGATACCAATAACTTTACCCATGGACGGGATCCCTTTCGATTAGCAGATCGCCGACCGGCGACGCATTTCGCACCGCCTGCCGGCCCATGGACCGGCCCGCCCCCGCCTTACGCGGCAAACGGAACCGGCATTCCACGTTTCGCGGTCGTCAAACCGCCTCTTGGCGGCGTATATAGTGAGGGTGTTCCCGCCCTTGCAAGACACGGAGCCGGATTAAGAATCGGCAACCGCGCGCGTCACGCGGGGAGACGTCGCGGCCGCATCATTGCCAAGCAGTGTTGCGCCAATGCTCTTGCACGCGTTCGCTCGCCAATTCATGCAGAAGATTGCGTTTACCATTTCACGGCACCCGATGCTGACCAGACCCGGCCGCATAGCCCTCAAGATCTTCGCGATGCTGGCTGCAGCCGGTTCGGGTGGGCTTGCCCAGGCTCAGCCGATGCAATTGCCGGGCGCGCAACCCTTCAATCCGCCGGGCGCACATCAGGCGGCGCCCCCCGGCACGGGCGGACCGGCCAAGCCGCACACCCCGTCGATGCCGGCCATCAAGCTGCCGACCGAGGAAGGGATCATCGGCCGCGTGCTCCGGCAGAATGGCGGCGCCGGCGAAGCGGTCTTCGAGAAGACACCGACCGGCTTTGGCCTCAAGCTCAACGCTGCCGGCTTCCAGCCCGGCAACCTGACCGAGCCCTGTGCCATTTCCTTCGGCGATACGCCGCTGCCGGTGACATCGCTCGGCAAGCCGGCCGGTGTGCCACGCTACAAGCTGGAGGCCTCGGCCTGCCCGATCGTGTTCGATGTCCTGGAGGGCGCCTTTCTGGTGGTCGAGCCGGAGCAACCCTGCGTGATCGAGGCAGCCGCCTGCCGGATCGATCCGCGAGGCCTCTGGGGCCCTGATGCACGCACCCTCTCGGCGCGGGCCAAGGAGATCGAATCCGAACGCGGCAGGGCGGAGCGCGCGGTGCGCGAGGGCTTTCGCGCGCTTGCAGCCAAGGGCGATCTCAGCACGCAGCGCAGCATCGCGCGGGAACAGGCCGGGTTCACCTCCGAGCGTGAGCTGACCTGCCGTGATTTCCAGCGCGAAGGCTCGCTCGGTTTCTGCGCCGCGCGCATCACAGAGGCCAAGGCTGCCGCAATCCGTGCCCGCCTCGGCCTGCCCGAACCCAAGCCCGAACGGCCCAAGCCGGCGCGACCGGCCGTGGCCCGCCCGGTCGCGCCGGCGGTTGCCGTTCCGACCCAGTAAGCCCGACCCTTACACTTTCGGCAGGTCCGGAACCTTGTAGGCCGTGGTCGCCTTGATCCGTTCCATCGCGAAGCGGGAGGTGACGTTCTTCAGCGGAATCGTCTCGATCAGCCGCTTATAGAACCCGTCATAGGCCGCCATGTCGGCAACCACCACGCGCAGCATGTAGTCGACATCGCCGGCCATCCGGTAGAACTCCATGACCTCCGGCATCGACGCGACCATCTGCGCGAATTTTTCCAGCCAGGGACCGGAATGGTCGGCGGTCTCGATCTGGACGAAGACCGTGAGCCCGAGTCCGATCTTCTCCGGCGCCACCAGCGCGACACGCTTGGTGATGACGCCCGTCGCCTCCAGCCGCTGAATCCGCTTCCAGCAGGGGGTCTGCGAGAGGCCGACGCGATCGGCCAGCTCGGCGATCGAGATGTTCGCATCACCTTGCAGGACAGTCAGGATTTTCCGGTCGATCGCATCCATTCTCTCAGCCCATCAATTGGAGAACTAATTTCCTATTGAATTGGGAATCTAGAGAAAAATCATCTTTTCGATGCCCGCATCTTGCTTTCAGATAGAAAATCCTTTTCTCAATCTGTCAACCGGCGTTCTCGCCGGACCGATTTTCACGAAGGATGGATCGATGGATCGCCGCCAGTTTCTGCTCGCCGGCTCTTCGCTTCTCGCGAGCACTCCCCTTGCCGGCGCTGCATGGGCCCAGAGCGGCGTGACAGCCCGTGTCGGCTACATCCCGGTCATCGGCACGGCGCCCGTCTTCGTTGCCAATGGCGAAGGCTGGCTCAAGGAGGCCGGCATCAATGCCGCCTTCACGGTTTTCGAATCCGGTCCGAACATGATCCAGGCCCTGGCCTCGGGCACGATCGACCTCTATGTCGCGGGTATCGCGCCACTTGCCGTCGCCCGCTCGCGCGGCGTCGACATTCGCGTCGTGGCCGCAACTGCGATTGCCGAGAACGTCTTCGTGGCAGCTCCCGCGCTCGCCAAGTTCTTTACGTCCGGCACCGCACCGGCTGCGGCCTTCGAGGCGCATAGGGCCGCCACCGGAAAACCGGCCCGGCTTGCGACCCAGCCCGCCGGCTCGGTGCCCAACACCACCCTGCAATATTGGCTCTGGGAGGTCGCCAAGGCCGACAAGGCCGATGTCGAGGTCGTGCCCATGGGCATCGACGCGACACAGCAGGCCGTGCTCGCTGCAGCTGTCGAGGGCGCGATCGTGCGCGAGCCGGCGCTGTCGATCATCCAGACCCGCAATCCCGGCATCAAGCTGATTGCCGGCGGCGAGGAGCTGTTCCCCGGCCAGCCCGGGACCGTGGTCGCAGCATCAGGCGATTTCGTGACCAAGAATCCGGACGCCGTGCAGAAGCTGGTGACGAGCCTGGTGCGTGCCGCCGCTCTGATCGCCAAGGACCCCGACAAGGCTGCCCCGCATGTCGGCGCCGCGCTTGGCAAGGGCATCGTCGACCCGGCCCTGATCCGACAGGCGCTGACCTCGCCCGCCAGCAAGTTCCCGATCGATCCGCGCGTCATCATCGAGCCGTCGCGTGCCATGCAGGCCTATCAGGTCAAGCTCGGCTCGCTCGAGAAGGAACTGCCTTTCGACGGCCTGTTCGAGACCCAGTATTACGAGCGCGCCATCAAAACCCTCTGACAGAATCCGGCGGCTGATCTTGACCTCGCTCAGGGCTCCGGCCCTCGCCTTTGCAGGCCTCCTCGCCTTCCTGCTGCTCTGGGAGGCGATCCCTCATTTCGGGCTGGTGAACCCAGCCTTCCTGCCTGGCCCGTCTGCCTTGCCGAAGGCATTCTGGCGCGAAGTGACCTCGGGCGCGTGGTTGTCGGCGATCGGCGGCTCGCTCGGCCATTATTTCACGGGCCTCATCGTCGGCGCCGGCCTCGGCATTGCCACTGGCGTGCTCGTCGGCATGTCGCGCACCGCGGACGAAGCCACGGCCTGGGTCGTGCGCGTGCTTCGGCCGATTCCCGGCCTCGCCTGGGTGCCCTTCGCCATCATCTGGTTCGGGGTCAATCCGTCGGCGGCGGTCTTCATCATCGCCATCGGCGTGTTCTGGATCGTCTTCTTTGCGGCACAGGGCGCGATCCGCGGCGTCGATCGTGACCTGATCGAGGTCGCGGATGCGTTTGGTTTCCGATCGGCCTGGCAGCGTCTGAGCAAGATCCTGCTGCCGGCCGCAATGCCCGGCATTCTGGTCGGCGTCCGCACCGCGCTTGGCCAGGCCTGGATGGCGGTGGTCGCCGCCGAGATCTTTGGTGTCGCCGGCGTCGGGCAGCGCATGATGCAGGCCTCCAGCCTGCTCGCGACCGACATCGTGGTGATCTACATGCTGACCATGGCCGCGCTTTACGGCCTGCTCGACACCGCCTTCGTCGCTTTCCAGGGATGGGTGCTGCGATGGAAAGCATGATCGACATCAAGGCCCTGTCGCTGACCTTCACCCGCGACGGGGAAGCGACCGAGGTGCTGCACAAGCTTGACCTCCAGGTCGCGCGCGGCGAATTCCTCGCCATTGTCGGCCCATCCGGCGTCGGCAAGTCGACCCTGCTGCGCGTCATCGCCGGGCTCGCCAAACCGAGCGGCGGCGAGGTCATCTTCCATGCCAGGGACCGGACCCGCCGGCCGGTCGCGCTGGTCTTCCAGGATTCGCGCCTGCTGCCCTGGCGCAAGGTGATCTCCAATGTCGGCTTTGGGCTCGAGGGGCGGGCCTCGCGCCCTGCGCGGCTCAAGCAGGCTCAGGAGATGCTCGATCTCGTGGGGCTCGGTCAGCTCGCACAGCGCTGGCCCCACCAGCTCTCGGGCGGCCAGCGCCAACGCGTTTCGCTGGCGCGCGCGCTCGCGGTCGAGCCGGAAATCCTGCTGATGGACGAGCCCTTCTCGGCACTGGACGCACTGACGCGCGAAACCCTGCAGGACGAGCTGATCCGCGTCTGGCAAAGCACCGGCAAGACCGTGCTCTTCGTCACACACGACATCGACGAGGCTGCCTATCTCGCCGACCGCGTCGTCGTGCTCTCGGGCGCACCCGGCCAGATCATCGCCGAGCATCGGATCGCCACTCCGCGCCCGCGCCGCCGCGGGGCCGCCGCCGAGACCGAGATCGTGCGGGCCGTGCGCCGCGGACTTGGCGCCGATATCGTCGCGGATGGCGCAGCGATCTGATCGCCGGTCACACCACGTCGTGATTCCAGCCGACGCGCAGCGCAGCCTCGGACACCCTCCCGGGCGCCGGGAGCGATGATCGCGTCCGGAACGGCGGCGCTGCGCGGCTCGTCCGGAATGGTGACGCTCCCGTGCGCGGGGCGACATCATAGCGCGGGGCATCCTTGCGCCTGACGCCCGAAGAAGGCCCTGCTCACGCGCTATCACCGGCTTGTCATTGGCGCGCAGCGCCAATCTGGGGCAGGTGAGCTGAGGCCTTTACGATTTGATGACGGAAAACATGGTCGAGCGCATTACAAACGGCTTGCTGCGGCGGGGCCTTCTCATCCTCGCACTGCTCCTGCCCGGCGCCGCCCTTGCCGCCGAATCTGCTGCGGTCACCAGCCCCCGCGTCACTGCGACCCTGCTCTCCAGCCGCGACGTCGTTGCGCCCGGCGAGCGCTTCCAGGTCGCGCTCAGCCAGAAGATCGCCAAGGGCTGGCACACATACTGGGCCAATCCCGGCGATTCCGGCGAACCGACGCGGATCGAGTGGACATTGCCCGCAGGCTTCAGCGTCGGTGCGATCCAATGGCCGGCGCCGAAGGCGCTCCCGGTCGAGCCGCTCGTCAATTTCGGCTTCAGCGATGCCGTGCTGCTGCCGGTGGAGATCACCGTTCCCGAAGGCGCACAGCCGGGCGAGCGCCTTGCCCTCAAGGCGAACGCGACCTGGCTGGTCTGCGAAAAAATCTGCATCCCCGAGGAAGGCTCCTTCACGCTCGACCTCAAGGTCGGCCCGGCCCCGGTCGCCGATGAGGCGGCACAGTCGCGGATCGATGCGGCCCGCGCCGCGCTGCCGCAACCTGCCGATTTCCGGGCGAAGCTGACCCAGGACGGCGATGCGCTCGCCCTCGCGCTGCCGGGCCTCGGGCAGCCCGTCGAGGAGCTGCGCTACTTCCCGCTGCTCGAGACCTTGATCGAGCACGCAGCCCCGCAGACCGCGACGAACACTGCCGCCGGCACGGTCTTGCAACTTGCCCGCTCCAGCTCGTTCAAGGTCGGCGAGACCGAGCTCAGCGGGGTCATCACCTATCGCGAGGCCGGCGTGCCGCGCGCGCTGAGCCTGATGGCCGATGTCGAGCCTGCGCTGGTCAATTCCTCCACGGCGCCGCAAGCGGCCCAGGCCCCGGCCGTGGTGCGCGTCGCCGCAGCGCCCGAAAGCAACCTGACGCTCTGGGCCGCACTGGCCTTCGCCTTCGCCGGCGGCCTGATCCTCAACCTGATGCCCTGCGTGCTGCCGGTGCTGTTCATCAAGGCGCTCGGCTTCGCGCAGGCCGCGCAGGCGAGCCGCGCCGAGGTGCGCGAGCAGGGTCTGCTTTTCCTTTGCGGCGTCCTTACCAGCTTCATCATCCTTGCCGGCGCGGTGATCGCGCTGGCAGCGCTCGGCACCAGCATCGGCTGGGGGTTCCAGCTGCAATCGCCGCCCGTCGTGATCGTGCTGGCGGTCATCATGGTGCTGATCGGCCTCAACCTGCTCGGCGCATTCGAAATCGGCGGCTCCGTCCAGGGTGCCGGACATGGGCTTGCCTCCAGCGGCGGACGCTTGGGCGCCTTCATGACCGGGGCGCTCGCCGTCATCGTCGCGACGCCGTGCACCGCCCCCTTCATGGGCGCGGCGATGGGATATGCCGTGACGCAACCGCCGCAGATCGCGCTTGCGGTCTTCCTGGCGCTGGCGCTCGGCTTTGCCGCGCCGGTGGTCCTCCTGTCCTTCGCTCCCGGCTGGCTGCGTCTGCTGCCCAAGCCCGGCCGCTGGATGGTCATCCTCAAGCAGGCCTTTGCCTTCCCGATGTTCGCGACTGCGACCTGGCTGGTCTGGGTCGCCTCCGTCCAGGCCGGCCCCGGCGGCGTGCTTGCCGCTCTGGCTGCGATCCTCGCCGCCGGCTTCCTCGTCTGGCTGCTCGGCCTCGGCCGCAGTGCTGGCGGGCGGACCCGAGTCGCCCTGTCGGCTCTCGCCCTGTTCGTCGCCGTCAGCGCCGGGGCCTTCGTGCTGCAGAGTGCCGTTCCAAGCGCGACGGACGCAGCACGGGCCGGCGACATCGAGCCCTGGTCTCCCGAGCGCGTCGCCGCGCTGCAGGCGGAAGGGCGTCCCGTTTTCGTCAACTTCACCGCGGCCTGGTGCATCACCTGCCTTGCCAATGAGCGGGTCGCGCTGGTCCGGCAGGAGGTCAAGGACACCTTTGCCAAGCTGAACGTCGCCTATCTCAAGGCCGACTGGACCAACCGCAATGCCACCATCGCAGCCGCACTTGCCGAGCACGGCCGGGCCGGCGTGCCGCTCTACCTGTTCTATCCCGGCACGAAGGGCGCGCCGCCCGAAATCCTGCCGCAACTCCTGACGACCGACATGCTGGTCGAGGCCGCCGGCCGTGCCGCCGGCAAAGAGGCGAGGACCGCGCAGAACCGACCCTGATCCTGGGAAGACGGAGGCAGACATGACAGCTGTGACACGTCAGAGGTTCATCGCAGGCTTGGTCCTTGCGGGCCTCACCCTCGCAGCGGCCCCGGCGCTCGCGCAGAGCGGCCCGCGGATCGGTGCGCCGGCCCCCGCCTTCTCGGCGCTCGATGTCGACGGCCGGACCCGGTCGCTCCCGGAATTCGCGGGCAAGACCGTGATCCTGGAATGGACCAATCACGACTGCCCCTATGTCCGCAAACACTACAACAGCGGCACCATGCAGAGCCTGCAGCGCGATATGACGAAGGAAGGCATCGTCTGGCTGAGCGTCGTCTCCTCACCGCCGGGTGAGCAGGGCTATGTCACGGCCGCCCAGGCCAAGGGGCTGACCGCCTCGCGCAACGCCGCCCCCAGCGACCTGTTGCTCGACCCCAAGGGCACCATGGGCCGCGCCTATCGCGCGCAGACCACGCCGCATCTGTACATCATCGATGGCAAGGGCACGCTGGTCTATGCGGGCGCGATCGACGACAAGCCCTCGGCCAGCGCCGCCAGCCTGAACGGCGCCAAGAGCTATGTGCGCCAGGCAGTCGCCGAAATGAAGGCCGGCAAACCGATCTCAGAAGCCACAACCAAGGCCTATGGCTGCGCGATCAAGCTCGCCCCGCTGAACTGACAGCAGCGAGCGCCGCCTCCGCACTGTCGCGGTGCCGCCGATCCACCTATGTCGAGGTCAGCGCGGCATGGTGCCTGATCGGCCACATCGACGATCGGATCCCTGGTCCGGCCGGCGCTTAGGGCGTCTCCTTGAGCGTCGCCTATCTCGCGACCAGCTGGACCAGCCCCAAGACAAAGCTCCATCCGGGCCGGGAAACGTCGTCACGTACGAGCCGGAAGCCGAGATTGCTCGGAGGCGTGCCGGATGCGCAGCCGCCGGCGCGCGCATCGCGAACGAAATCCGCCATGTAGGCCCGATGGCGGCCCTCAACGACGCGAACCCCGCAATTGGCCAGGACAGCCGTCCTTGCCCCCGTAGCAGCGACGGCGATGCGCTGAAAACAGGTGTCGGTCCATTCCCAGACATTGCCGGCCAAATCGAGAAGGCCATTCTCGTTCGCGCCGAAACTTCCAATCGGTTGTGGCGCCTTTGCGACTGTCGTCACGCGGCTCGCGTCCCTGTCATAGATCGCAAGCGCTCGCTGGCCGGGGTCGCCGCCACTGAGGTTTTCCGGCAGGGCGTCGTCGTGGAATCGGCTCGCGGCTGCATAGGCCCACTCGCCGTCCGTCGGTAGCCGGAACGTCGCCCCCGTCTCGCGTGACAACCAGGACGCATAGGCCTGAGTATCCCGCCAGCTCACTCCGACGACGGGACGGTCAACGGCAGCAGCGTCGGTGCCCGCCATCGGGCACGCTCGGGCTTTGACGCAGCGCAGATAATCCGCGACCGTGACCTGATTTTTCATCACAGCCAGCGGCCTGTCGACAGCAACCGCCACAATCGGCGCGATGATCGGCTTCCCGTCCCGCAAGAACTCGCCGCTGGCACGGTAACGGAATGTACCGGACCGCAGTTCCACGAGCTCCGGGAACGGCGCACGTGCTGTCGCCGATCCGGTGCCATATCCCGGCGCAAGGGCCGAGATCGCGATGGGCGCCAGCGCCGCGCTGGCCAGGGCCATGAGTTTGAACGCGGACAGCATGATGCCTCCCGAGGCGGCCGTCCGACGGCCCTAGGCGGGTGATGGTCAGATCATTTATGCGCGACGTTGCTCACAATCGGTTCGGGCGCCTTTACCTGGGTCATCAGGTCATCATTCCATTGACCCTCGACCCTGAAATGGGCTGTCGCACCAAGTTCGAAGGCCTCGATCATGTTGTGGTTCACGTATCCGACAATGCCGGGCTGAAGGAATTTGGTGAGCGCCGCGCCCGCGGATCCGCCCCGAATGAACCAGGTTTCGAGATTGGTCTCGGGAGGATTCGAGAACTTGCCGGTCTCCCAGACATAGTCTCCGAACCCGCCGACCAGATGTGGACGTGTGTCGCGGCTTGCCTGGGAATGCACGATCAGCACGTTCTCACCGACCTTTGCGGGCATCGCGTTCTTGCCCGTCAGGGCTCCGACCGCGCCGTTGAACACGACGTGACTTGGCACCAGCTTTCGCATGACCTCCATCGTGTCCATGTAGGCGTCGCCATGCGTGTCGTAGTGCTTGAATTTGCCCTTCTCGTCGCGCGGAACGTAATAATCATGCTCGCCGATGTAGTAGACGCGATCGTAGTGAAGCGGCCGTCCGGCCGCATCCTTGAGGCCGTCCCGCGGCAGCACCATCACGGCGCCGCTCATGCCCGAGGTGATATGCCAGGGGGTCATGGCACCTGGGATGCAGTGATAAGCGAACACACCCGTCCGGGTGGCCTTCCAGCGCAGCACGGTCTGCTCCCCGGGGTTGATCAAGGTCAGATCGGCACCGCCTGATGCGCCCGCAGCAGCATGGAAGTCGATATTGTGCGCCATCGAGTTGGTGTCGGGATTGGCAAGCGTCACCTCGACATAATCACCCTCGTGCACGACAAAAAGCGGCCCAGGGATCGACCCGTTGAAGGTCATGGCCTGCAACGTGGTGCCCTCTTCGTCGATAACGATCTTCTTCTCCTCGACCCAGAGCCTGAACTCCATGATCCTTGGGCCCAGCTTGGTCGCCTGCTCGTGAGGATGAACGAAGGGCGGTGCGACGAACTCGACCTTCTGTCGCGGCAGATCGAGCACCTGAGCCGATGCTGGAGCGACCAGCGCCCCGGCCAGGAATGCGGCGCCCCTGAGGGCGGCACGTCGGGAGATGGTGGCCTTACCATCGGCAATCTCGAATGCCTGTCCCATGGCCATCCCCCCTTGAGCACCATTCATTCGAAAGGATACCGGCGGTGCAATCGTGGAACTACGGACCAAGGTCGAAGAGCATTCGGGCGGTAGGTCTTGCAGCCCTTTGGCCGTGGCGCTGGCGCGCCCGGAGCAGGGAACGGCAGATGCTGGACTCGGGCAGAGCCACTACGGGCAGCTATCGCCGGCCGCGTCGCTTGGCCTGTTCCCCCGCGCCCTTCGGCCGCGATTCCGGAACCGGACCCATCTCGTCCAAGTTCGGCTTGCGCGGACGCGAGACCGGTTTGGCTTCGCCGCCGCCCCAGTTATGCGGGCCCATGTCCTCATCGGTGGGTTTGCGCGCCCGTGTCGGCAGGTTCGCCGACGCGCCGTAGCTGCGCTCCCCCTTGTACTTGCCAGCCGAGGCCTCGACATCGCTCTGGCGGGCGAGCGGGTCATCGGAGATGGCGAGTTCGGTCGCCTGCAGGCGCTTGATCTCGTCGCGCAACCGGGCGGCCGTCTCGAATTCGAGATCGGCGGCAGCCTCGCGCATGCGCTTCTCGAGATCGGCCAAGGCGGCCTTGAGGTTGTGCCCGGCGATCGGCGCATCGACCAAACCCTTGTCGACCGTGACATGGTCGCGCTCGTAGACCGAGCCGAGGATGTCGCCGATGGCGCGCTTGATCGTCTGCGGCGTGATGCCATTCGCGAGGTTATAGGCCTCCTGCTTCTCGCGGCGGCGATTGGTCTCCGCCATCGCGCGCTCCATCGAGCCTGTGATGTGGTCGGCATAGAGGATGACCTTGCCGTCGACATTGCGGGCGGCGCGGCCGATGGTCTGGATCAAGGAAGTCTCGGAGCGCAGAAAGCCTTCCTTGTCGGCGTCGAGAATGGCGACGAAGCCGCATTCCGGGATGTCCAGGCCCTCGCGCAGCAGATTGATGCCGACCAGCACGTCGAAAGCGCCGAGGCGGAGATCGCGCAGAATCTCGATGCGCTCGATCGTGTCGATGTCGGAATGCATGTAGCGCACGCGCACGCCGTTCTCGTGGAGGTACTCGGTCAGGTCCTCGGCCATGCGCTTGGTCAGCACGGTGACGAGGCTGCGGTAGCCCTTCTCGGTGACCTCCTTGATCTCGTCGAGCAGGTCGGCAACCTGGTGCTTGGCGGGGCGGACCTCGACCGGAGGGTCGATCAGCCCGGTTGGACGGATGACCTGCTCGGTGAAGACACCGCCGGTGCGGTCCATCTCCCAGCCGCCGGGCGTCGCCGAGACATGCACCGATTGCGGGCGCATCGCGTCCCATTCCTCGAAGCGCAGCGGCCGGTTATCCATGCAGGACGGCAGGCGGAAGCCGTATTCGGCCAATGTCGCCTTGCGGCGGAAGTCGCCCCGGTACATGCCGCCGATCTGCGGCACGGTGACGTGGCTCTCATCGGTGAAGACCAGCGCATTGTCGGGCAGGTACTCGAACAGGGTCGGCGGCGGCTCGCCCGGCTTTCGGCCGGTGAGATAGCGCGAATAGTTCTCGATGCCGTTGCACGAACCGGTCGACTCGATCATCTCTATGTCGAAGGTGCAACGCTGGTCGAGCCGCTGCGCTTCGAGATAGCGCCCCATGCGATTGAGTTCCTCAAGGCGGGCCTTGAGCTCCTCCTTGATCGACTTGACAGCCTGGGTCAGCGTCGGGCGCGGCGTGGTGTAGTGCGAATTGCCGTAGACTTTCACGAATTCGAGGTCGGCCGTCTTTTGACCGGTGAGCGGATCGAATTCCGAGATGCTTTCGACCTCGTCGCCGAACAGGCCGATGCGCCAGGCGCGGTCCTCATAGTGGGCCGGGAACAGCTCGATGACATCGCCACGCACGCGAAAGGTGCCGCGGGCGAAATCGCCAAGCGTGCGCTTGTATTGCAGGGCGACGAGATCGGCGATGAGCTGACGCTGCTCGATGCGCTCGCCGAGTTTGATGGCGAAGGTCATCGCCGTATAGGTCTCGACCGAGCCGATGCCGTAGATGCAGGAGACGCTGGCGACGATGATGACGTCGTCGCGCTCCAGCAGCGAGCGCGTGGCCGAGTGGCGCATGCGGTCGATCTGCTCGTTGATCGAGGATTCCTTCTCGATAAACGTGTCCGAACGCGGGACGTAGGCCTCCGGCTGATAGTAGTCGTAGTAGGAGACGAAGTACTCCACCGCGTTGTCGGGGAAGAAACTCTTGAATTCACCGTAGAGCTGTGCGGCCAGCGTCTTGTTCGGGGCGAGGATCAGAGCCGGGCGCTGCGTCTCCTCGATCACCTTGGCCATCGTGAAGGTCTTGCCGGAGCCGGTAACGCCGAGCAGGACCTGGTCGCGCTCCTGCCGTGCGACGCCGTCGACGAGATCGGCGATCGCGGTCGGCTGGTCACCAGCCGGCTCGAAATCCGACTGCATGCGGAAGGCGATGCCGCCCTCGGACTTGTCCGGGCGGGCCGGGCGATGCGGCGTCCAGGGCTTGCCGGGATCGATGAAGGGGCTGCCGGACTCGAGCAGGTGCTGCAGCGAATGCGCGGTGACGGAGGCAGCGGTCTCGCCCTCGGCCTCGCCGAAGGCAGAGGCCGCGTCGCCTTTCTTCGGCTTTTTCTTCAGCTTGGTGTCGCCGGGGCGCGGCTCGCCATAACCGGCCTGCGGCTGGTCGCTGAAACCGGAGGCGCCGCCCGGGACCGCCCTGCCGCGGTTGATCGCGGGATTGAGCAGATCGGCGAGATAGCCCTCGAGCGGCTTCAACTCGGGCTTGGTGGCCTTGGAGTTCGGCGTGCGCGCGGAGGCGGGCTTTTTTGCAGGCTTAGCCTTGGCGGTCGTGTCGGAGCTTTTCGGCATGGCGGCAATATGGGGCGAAACCGGGCGGAGCGCGAGGGGTACGCCGTCGCAGCAGGCGGATAACTGACAGCAGGTGACAGGAGTACACCGTGGCAGGAGAAGCCGGATTGAAGCGGTCCCGGGGGTGGGCGCGATGCAAGTCCGGCTTTCATCGCGCGCCGGCGCATATCGAGACGGAGCGAGGCTTATCCGCGGGACTTGGTCTTGCCGCAGCCGCCGGACATGTTGAGGGTCACGGCTGCGCGAATGAGAGCCTTCAATGCCCCTTCGTCAATCGTCTCACCCTCGTGGATGTCGATGGCCCGCCTGGTGTTGCCATCCAGACTGGAATTGAAGAGGCCCGATGGGTCGTCGAGTGAGGCCCCCTTGGCAAAGGTCATTTTGACGACGCTCTTGTAGGTCTCCCCAGTGCAGATCAATCCGTCGTGGGACCACACCGGAACCCCTCGCCATTTCCACTCCTCTACCACCTCAGGATCGGCTTGCCTGATCCATACGCGGAGCTGGGAGAGCATCTTGCCTCGCCAGTCGCCCAGCTCGGTGATCCGCTCGTCGATCATCCGAGACGGGGAGTTTTCGTTCTGGGACTCGCTCTGGCTCATGATCTTCCCTTCTCTCCGGAACTCTCGCTTCTGGGATCGGGCCAACCGTCTGCTCGAGATCGCAGCGCAACCTCTCGAAGAGGCTGGGCCGGCCGGTAAACGTCTTGGAGAGCACGGTGTGTCTGCACGGATCACAACGCATAACTCTCTGGCTATTGATCTGCATTCATAATCATTGGGCTATACGTCAGTCAATCGAAGCCTGCGCGCGCAACGATCGCCGTCGGGTCTCGCAACTCAGGATCAAGGTGGCCGCGACGGACGGCCCGACGCAAGCGCGGCGCTCTTCCGGCATCGGCTGCCCCCTTGGGAACGGGACTGCGCTCGTGATCGGGGGCCAGGGGCAGCGCGCGATGGCTCTGCTCTTGATGGTGCGGCCGGACACGGGGGTGTAGACTGTTCGGGTCTTGTCTTCGGCAGTGCCTGATCCCCATCTCCAAGTGATCGCCGCTTCAGATTCCAGCATCGGGTTGGCGCTGCATCGCAAGCAGTCGTGAGGACGTAACACTGAAAGCTGTGGTCCGGTTCGCCGGATGTGCCGAGATCAATAGGAGGAGGCCAGAATGACTCGCGCCTTCGTCAAGGAAGCAGAGGAAAGAGGGACCCTGGACGAGCTGCCGGACCGGCCAGTCTCGCCTCACCCGAACCTCGTGACGCCTGAGGGGCTCGCACAGATCGAGGCCCAGCTGGCGCGCTGGCATGACGAACACGCGGCGGCGCTGGCCGGAGGCGACCGCACCGAGATCGCTCAGACGCGGCGCGAGTTCCGCTACTGGGCGGCGCGGCGCGCCAGCGCCAAGCTGGCCCCTGCGCAGGAAAGGCACGACATCGTCCGCTTCGGCTCGACAGTGACGATCCGCCGGGCCGATGGGCGCGAGCAGAACTGGCGGCTGGTCGGCGAGGACGAGGCCGATCCGGCACACGGAACGCTGCCCTATGTCGCGCCGTTGGCGAGCGCGCTGATGGGCAAGGGCATTGGCGAGAGCGTCAGCATCGGCACTGAGGCGGTCGAGATCATCGCGATCTCCTGAGGCGATCGTTCAGCTATCCGCGAGCCAGGCCTGAATCCCTGCTGCAGCTGCGACTCCGGTCGCGAAACAGGCCTGCAGCAGATAGCCGCCGGTCGGCGCCTCCCAATCCAGCATCTCGCCTGCGACAAAGGTACCGGGCAAGCGTTTCAGCATGAAGCCTTCCTCGACCTCGGCCGCGGCGACGCCACCGGCGGTGGAGATCGCCCGCTCGATCGGTCTGAGACCGGTGAGCACCAGAGGCGCGGCCTTGATCAGTGCGGCCAGCCTCTCCGCGTCTTCGGGGAGTGGCCCCTTCGCCGCTTCGCGCAGCAGCGCAATCGCGGATGGAGCAAGACCTGCAGCCTTGCGCAGATGATTGCTCAGCGTCACGCCCTTGCGACGATGCGCGAGGCGCTGGACCAGCAGTGCCGCCTCGTGATCGGGCCTCAGATCGATGGTGATGACCGCCCTGCCCTCGCGCAGGATCGTCTCGCGAATCGGGGCAGAGAGTGCATAGACCGCGCCGCCTTCCAGACCCGTCGCATCGATCATCGCCTCGCCGGGCACGGATTGGCCGCCGAAGCTCAGGACGATGCGCTTCAACGGTACTCCGGCAAAACGCTCTCGCATGGTCTGGGACCAATCGACCGTGAAACCGCCATTGGCCGGGCGCAGCGGCGCGATCGCAACGCCGCGCGCCGCCAACAAGGGTGCCCAGCCACCATCCGAACCCAGCCGTGGCCAGCTCGCACCGCCGAGCGCGAGCAGCGTCGCGTCGGGCCGCGCCTCGACATCGGCGCCATCGCGGCTCCGGAACGTCAGAGCTCCCGCTTCGCTCCAGCCGGTCCAGCGCTGCCCAGGCGCGAAGGCGACGCCGAGACCATCGAGCCGGCGCAGCCATGCCCGCAGCAGGGGCGAGGCCTTCATGGCGCGCGGGAAGACGCGGCCGCTGCTGCCGACGAACGTGTCCTGCCCGAGCGCATCGGCCCAGTCGCGCAGGGATTGTGGCGGGAAGGCGCGAATGGCCGGCTCCAGCCAGGCTTGCGCATCGCGATAGCGGGGCAGGAACCTGTCGAGCGGTTCGGAATGGGTAAGGTTCAATCCGCCGCGCCCGGCCAGCAGGAATTTGCGGGCCGGCGAGGGCATGCGATCGTAGATCGTGACGGTGTCCCCGGCTGCCGCAAGGCGCTCGGCCGCGATCAGCCCGGAGGGCCCTGCTCCAATAATGGCGACGTGATGTGTGGGCATCGGTCCGGCTTGCCGTCAGCGCGCCCTGCGGTCAAGGGTAATCCCGCCCCGAAGGCCATCGACAGGGACGAACCATGCCGACCATCGCCGCCTATTTCGGCGCAGCCATTCTCGAAATCGCCGGCTGTTTCGCGTTCTGGGGCTGGCTCCGGCTCGACAAGCCCATCTGGTGGCTCGTACCCGGACTGTTTTCGCTCGCCCTGTTCGCCTGGCTGCTGACGCTGGCGGAGAGCGAAGCCGCCGGACGGGCCTATGCCGCCTATGGCGGCGTCTACATCGTCAGTTCGCTCGCCTGGCTCTGGGCCGTGGAAGGCTTTCGCCCCGACCGCTGGGACATTATCGGTGGGCTGATCTGCCTCGCCGGCGCGGCGATTATTATCGCAGGGCCGCGCTAGGGTATCGGCCCGAAAGGTGGATTGCGGTTTTCGGGAAGGCCGATGCAACCATAGACGGTTAGATCGTCGGGCGGATTCGATATCCGGCCCGATGATCCAAGTCCCCGATGATCCAAGTCTCAGCTCCGCGCAAAGGTCTCGTCGAAGGCATAGCCGGCACCGCGCACGGTCCGCAGCGGGTCCTTGGCGTTGTCAGGAGTGATCGCCTTGCGCAGCCGGCCGACATGGACGTCGACGGTGCGCTCGTCGATATAGACGTCGCGGCCCCAGACCGCGTCGAGCAGCTGGGCCCGGGAATAGACCCGCCCCGGCGCCTGCATCAGGAATTCGAGCAGGCGGAACTCGGTCGGGCCGAGATGCAGCTCGCTGCCTGAGCGGCGGACACGGCGGGTGGTGCGGTCGAGTTCGAGATCGCCGGCGGCCAACAGGCCGGCGACATGACCCGGCTTGGCGCGGCGTAGCAACGCCTGGATGCGGGCGATCAGCTCGGGCAGCGAGAACGGCTTGACGACATAGTCGTCGGCCCCGGTGGCGAGGCCGCGCACACGCTCGGTTTCCTCGCCGCGGGCGGTGAGCATGATGATCGGCACCCGCTCGGTATCGCGACGGGTCCGCAGCCTCCGGCAGAGCTCGATGCCGGAAAGGCCCGGCAGCATCCAGTCGAGCAGCACGAGGTCCGGCGTATGATCGCGCAGATGCAGCTCGGCATCGTCGCCACGCGCGACGCTGTCGACCTCGAAGCCCTCGGCTTCGAGATTGTAGCGCAGCAACAGGGTCAGCGGCTCTTCGTCCTCAACGATCAGGATGCGTGCAGGCATGTCTCACTCGGTCCCAAAGGTGTCGGGCGCCGGTCACTCACCGGTGGCGGCGTCCAGAAGGATATTGGTCGTGTCGAGCTTCGGGCGGGCTGCGTCCAAGGCTTCGCCCGTGACGAGATAGTGGATCGTCTCGGCGATGTTGGTGGTGTGGTCGCCGATGCGCTCGACATTCTTGGCGCAGAACAGGAGATGCGTGCAGAAGGTGATGTTGCGCGGGTCTTCCATCATATAGGTGAGCAGCTCGCGGAAGAGCGAGGTATAGAGCGCGTCGATCTCATCGTCGCGGCGCCAGACCTCCATGGCCTTCTGCTCGTTGCTGACGGCGTAAGCGTCGAGCACGTCCTTGAGCTGGGCCTGAACCAGGCGGCTCATATGCTCGAGGCCGACGACCGCGCGCGACGGCGGCTGGAACTGGCCGGAGATGGCGACCGCGCGCTTGGCGATATTCTTGGCGAGATCGCCGACACGCTCGATATCGGCGGCGATGCGGATGGCGGAGATCAGCTCGCGCAGGTCGTTGGCGAGCGGCTGGCGCCGGGCGATGGTGAGCACCGCCTTCTCCTCTACCTCGCGCTGCAGATTGTCGAGGCGCTGGTCGGCGCTGATGACCTTCTGTGCCAGCCCGGTGTCGCGGCGCACCAGGGCGACTGTCGAATCGCCGAGCATGCGCTCCGACATGCCCCCCATCTCGGCCAGGCTGCGGCGGATCCCCTCGAGATCGGCATCATATGAGCGGACGATGTGATCAGTCATCGCGGCGTATCCTTTGTCGGCAAAGCAGTTGGAAGGCTGGGCGCCGGTTCAGCCGAAGCGGCCGGTGACGTAGTCCTGCGTCTGCTTCTTGTGCGGGTTCATGAAGATGGTGTTGGTGGCGTCGAATTCGATCACCTCACCGAGATACATGAAGGCGGTGTACTGCGAGATACGCGCCGCCTGCTGCATGTTGTGGGTGACGATGACGATGGTGAAGTCGGTCTTGAGCTGCTCGAGCAGGTCCTCGATCTTGCCGGTCGAGATCGGATCGAGCGCCGAGGTCGGCTCGTCGAACAGGATGACTTCCGGCTTCTGGGCAATGGTCCGCGCAATGCAGAGGCGCTGCTGCTGGCCGCCGGACAGGCCCATGCCGGAGGTCTTCAGCTTGTCCTTGACCTCGTCCCAGAGCGCGGAACGGCGCAGCGCACCCTCGACGCGGTCATCGAGCTCGGATTTCGGTGGCTTCTCGTAGAGGCGGATGCCGAATGCGACATTGTCGTAGATCGACATCGGGAAGGGCGTCGGCTTCTGGAACACCATGCCGACGCGCGAGCGCAGCTCGTTCACATCGATATCGTTGCTGATGACGTTGCGGCCGTCGAGCAGGATCTCGCCGGTGGCGCGCTGCTCGGGATAAAGCGAGTAGATCCGGTTGAAAATGCGCAGCAGGGTCGACTTGCCGCAGCCCGACGGTCCGATCAGGGCAGTGACATGGCGGTCCCGGAAGTCGAGATTGATGTTCTTCAGCGCCTTGTGCTCGCCGTAGTAGAAATCGAGGTTCTTGACCGCGATCCGGACGGGGGCCTCGGCATCAAGCGCTTGCGGGCTCAGTTCCAGCGTCGAAAGCATCGACTTGTTCCTTCAGATCGAACGCGACGAGGGTTTAAGGCCGTTCATTTGCCGCCCCGCACGATACGGCGGGCGATAAGCGAGAGGCACAGGATCGAGACGGTGATGATCAGCGAACCGGCCCAGGCGAGTTGCTGCCAGTTCTCATAGGGGGCGGAGGCGAACTGGTAGAT
>NZ_JBFTLD010000068.1:0-25599 GCF_056396265.1 Allobosea sp. 05T422_2
GCGGGGAACCGCGCGCGGTACAGCGCATAGGCCTCGCCCATCTGGCGCTGGAAGTCATTGCCCCAGCCGACAAGCAGGCTGATCGGGTCGGGATGAATGAGCCCCAGCGCATTGAGCTGGCGACCCTGCCCCAGCACGATGCGCTTGGCCGGGCCCGGCAAGGTCACCGTGCGACCGAGCACATCCGTCACCGTCACGGGAGCGGCCGGGGCCGGGCCGGCCGCCGTCAACGCAAACAGCGTCAGCACGAGGCCCAGAACCCACGCAAATGGCCGCAGCTCGCGCGACGAGATCCGTACCTGGCTCATGCCGTCGTCTCCCGGCCGGCGGTGCCGGCGATCGCGAACGAAACCGCCCTGGCCAGCATCGCGGGGATGACCGAGATGTGGTTCTCGCCGTCGAAGATCACATGCTCCACCGCGACGCGGTGCGACGAGGCCAGGCGCAGCGCCATTTCGGCAGCATTGTCAAGCATGCGCGCCATATGCAGGCGTTGAGCGCGTTCCGGAGAGGTGCGCGCGTCGCGTGCCTGCTCGCTGCCTCCAGCTGTGATCAGCAGCCGCGGCAGGGGCCCATCGCGGCGGCGCGCGACAAAACTGGCCTCGCTGACCTCGATCGCGCGATCGTTCCACCATATCGAAGGGCTGCCGGCGACATAGGACCTGAACTGCTCAGGCCGCGTGAACAGCGCATGCAGTGCGAACAAGCCACCGAAGGAATGCCCCACCAGAGCCTGGCGGCTGGGGTCGATGGCGGCGAGCGCTGCGACCGCCGGCTTTACGCTCTCCTCGATGAAGTCGAGGAACCGGTCCGCACCTCCCTCGTCCGGCAGGAGATCGCCTTGTCGGCGCGCACCATCGAACGGAGCGTCGATGGGGTAACCGATGCCCACGATGATCGCCGGGTCGACCCCTGTCACATCCTGCCGCCGACCCTGGAGCTGTGCCGTCTCGACGGCCGTGGCAAAGAGAGCATTGCCGTCGACCAGATAGATCACCGGAAACCCGGCCGCCGGTGCCGGACCCGGCGGGATCGCGATCAGCAGCCGATAGATCTCGCCATGGCCTGCCACGATGTCCAGCTGACGCGCCTGCGCCAGAGTCGCGGGCTCCGCTGACGGGAGCTCGGGGCCGGCTGTGTTGCGAAATCTCGTGGCGTCCATGCCGTCGCGGCTCACCATTTGTAGGACAGGGTCGCAAGCACCGTTCGGCGAAGGCCGAACGAGCACTGGGTCAGCGCGTAGCAACCCGCGACATAGTCCTTGTCGAGCAGGTTCTGGGCATTGACCTGAACCTTCCAGCCCTTCAGCGCCTGGGCCCGGACACCGAAATCATAGCTGATGGCCGCATCGAGCAGGGTGTAGTCCGGCGTCTTGAAGGTGTTGCCGGGATCACCTGCGCCCTCGCCGACATAACGCACGCCGCCGCCCAGGGCGAAGCCCGCAAACAGGCCCGTCTTGAAGGTATAGTGGCCCCAGAGTGAAGCCATGTTGCGGGGGACCACCGTCGGCCTCTTGCCGAGGTCGACGCCGGTGCTCTTCGTCACCTCGGCGTCGGTATAGGCATAGGCCGCGATCAGCTCGAGACTGTCGAACAGCTTCGCCCGACCCTCGACCTCGAAACCACGCGCCCGTACCTCGCCCGTCTGGATCTGGAAGCCCGCATTGGCGGGGTCGGCCGTCGGCACATTGCTCTGGGTCAGTTGATACACGGCTGCCTGGATGAAGGCGTCGTAGCCGGGCGGCGCGTATTTCAGGCCGACCTCATACTGCTCGCCATCGGTCGGTTTGAAGGGCGAGCCGCCAAAGGTCGTGCCCGCAACCGGTTCGAACGAGGTCGAATAGCTCGCATAGGGCGCCAGGCCATTGTCGAAATTGTACATCAATGCGGCGCGGCCTGTCGTGGCGTCGTCGTCCTGCTTCGTCAGTGCGCCATTGGTGAGGGCGCGCGTGCGGCTTCTGGCGTTGTCGAAGCGCCCGCCGATGAGGAGCGAGAGCCGGTCGAGCTTGATCTGGTCCTGGAGATAGACGCCGAACTGCGTCGTTTCCTGCGTGGTGCCGGGCAGGGCCGGTGTTGCAAAGGGCGTGCGGCCATAGACCGGGTTGACCCAATCGAGGGTCTGGACGGTGCCACCCGCGCCGGTGAAGGCGGTGCCGTCCATCCAATAGCCGTCGACGCCGAGCAGGACCTTGTGAGTCAGCGGACCGGTGCGGAAATCGGCCTGGAGCTGGTTGTCGATGCCGAAGGTCCGGGCCTTCTCGTTCGACGCCGTCACGCGGCGCATGAGCGTGCGCTGGTCGGCGGCCAGGCTTGCCACGGCGACAGTCCTGAAGCGCGACTCGAGGTCGGTGAACCGCAGATTCTGGCGGAAGCTGAAGACATCGTTGAAGCGGTGCTCGAGCGCGTAACCTGCTGCGATCTGGTTTCGGCTATAGCCCTCATAGGCGGGCTCGCCGGGGAAGAACTTGCTGGGGATCCGGCCGTAGCGGTTAGGCAATGCGCTGCCGACTGCCGGGATGAAGCCGTAGAAGCCGGTTTCCGGGTCGCGCTGGAAGGAGGTGAGGATGGTCAGGCTCGTCGCAGCGCTTGGCTGGAAGGTCAGCGATGGCGCGATAAAGACCCGCTCCTCCTTGGTGAAATCGACCTGCGTATCTGCGGCCCTGCCGAGCCCGACGATCCGGTAGAGGACCGTCTTGTCCGGGTTCACCGGCCCGCCGATGTCGAAGGCGAGCTGGCGGCGCTGATGCGAGCCGATCTGAGCCTGGATCTCGCCAAAGGCTTGATCCGTCGGGCGCTTGCTGACCAGATTCACTAGGCCGCCCGGCTTGACCTGCCCGAAGATCACGGAAGCCGGACCGCGCAGCACCTCGATCCGCTCCAGCCCGTAGGTTTCCATGGCCGGGACGAGGAAATTGACGCCGCGTTGGACACGCAGGCCGTCCTGGAAATTGACGAAGCCTGCATTCGAACCGCTACCGCCAAAGCCTCGGATGAAGGTGCTGTCGTAGCGACCCGAGGACAGGCGCGTCTCCGCCAGGACGCCGGCGGAATAGCGAAGCGCCTGGCCGACGCTCTGCGCGGCCTGATCGTCGATCTGGGCGCGCGGGATGACCGTGATCGATTGCGGCGTCTCGATCAGGGGAGTGTCGGTCTTGGTGCCGCTGGCGCTGCGCCGCGCGATATAGCCGTCGACCGGCCCATTCGCCTTCTCCGTCGCGCCTTGAACTTCGATCGTGTCGAGCGACACGGTGGGAGATTCGCTTTGAGCGAGGGCTGGACCAGCGAGCGCGACCGGAAGAACACTGAGAGCGACGCTGGCGAGCGCCACGGTCCTGGCACGACGCCAGAAGCATACAGGAGCGCCTGCTGCTCGGATCGACCAAGATCCATCCTTGTTCGAGTTGCATGTGTTCATGATCGAGATGCCCCGCCGTATTGCGGGTTTCTTCTCGACCAGCACAACAATCGGGGCAATCGGATCGACTTTGGCTGCCCGCAGTATTTCTTTCGAATGAGTTTCGAAGCCTTCCAATCGGTTGCCAGAACTTCAGCAGAGCGGCGTCAACGCAAGGTGCTGGGCAGAATGCCGAAGCGCTTCCGGAAAATCCCCGAGAAATGCGCAGGGTTGTATCCGACGTGGTAGGCCGCCTCGGCGACGCTCTTCTCGCCGCTGCGGATCAGGTCGTAGGCCTGTTGCAGGCGATGGGCCTGGAGATAGTCGAAAACGCTCGCTCCGTAGAGCTGACGAAATCCAGCCGTCAGCTTGGTGACATTGAGGCCGGTATTCCTGGCGAGTTCCCCCAGTGTCGGGGGATTGCGGGCCGATTGAAGAAGCAGAGCGTGCGCCGCACGCAGTTGCTCGATCGTTCGCGGCGACAGCCGCGCGGCTCGCTGCGGCCGCTCGTTGACGATCTGGTCCACAACTGTGGCCGCGAGTTCGAGCGCCTTCCCGGCCATGTAGAGATTGCGCATCGCGCCTTCGATCTGGCACTCCGCCATCTGCAGCGCGATCCCGCGCAGATCGGCGCCGGCAGCGCGCGCCCATAGTCCCGGGCCGATCCMGCTGCCCTGCATCTGTCCCATCAGACCTGAGAAGCTGGCGCCGAGTTCGTCCTGCGCGAAGTCGGCATCGAGCTGCACGATCGCGCAGCGCACGCCCTCGCCCGACAGGCAGGTCCGTTTCTGGACATGATCGCCGTCATTGGCGGCGACCAGCAGCATCGGGCTGTTGATGGTCAGAGGCGGCCTGTCGTCGAGCTCATAGGACTGATGTCCCTGCAGCATGACGACGACCTTGAGCCCCCGCTTCATCGGCCCGACGACCTGTTCGCCCCGCCCGTGCCGAAACGTTCCGGCGGACACCTTCAGCCGCTTCGAGAACAACTGCATCGAAGCCGACGACCGATCCTGATCGAGCCTATCGTCCATTCCTGCCCCATGGCATCCGTACCCTGGGATCCGTCATAGACGAGAAACGTAAATCTCTTCAATATCAATAGTTTGTAAGAATTCTAATGATCCTGGACTTACACGCGGTCTGCCGTTCGGGCGGCCGTGGCAGCGTAGATGTCGAGCGCGACGAGGCGCGCCGCTGACGTCCGGCGAAGGTCCCCTTGCCAGGACGCGTCCGGGCGCCCGATCCGATCTGCCCGCTGGTGTCGTCGGGAGCATGAACCCTTTTGCGACCGACGACGCTCAGCGCGGACCCGTTCAATCCGGGCGGGTTACCTCGAGTGGGCCGTTTGATTGCGCTGCCAAGGTGCAGATCATGCGCGCGACCTCCCATGATTTCTCGAAGGCGGGAACAGGCAGGAACTCGAAGCGCGAGTGGAAGTTGTACGCGCCCGTGAAGAAGTTGGGGGTCGGCAATCCCTTGGCCGAGAGCGCTGCGCCGTCTGTTCCGCCGCGCATCGGGATCAGCTTCGGMTCGATCTGCAGTGCCTTCAGCGCCGCAAAGAGCAGGTCGACCGAGCGGCGGTCATCGCCCAGGCTGTCATGGATGTTGCTGTAGGTATCGGTCACCTGGCAGTCGACACGGCCTTTGGGATATTGCGCGGCAATCAGGTCGGCAACCTTGCGGATGCGCCGTTTGCGCCGCTCGAACTGCTCCCTGTCGAAGTCGCGGATCAAGACGCGCAGGCGCGCCTCGCTGGCATTGGCGACGATGTCGTTKAACCAGAAATAGCCTTCGCGGCCCTCGGTGTGCTCGGGCGTTTCCGCGCGGTCGAACTGGCTGATGAAGTCGAGCGCCATCAGCAGCGGGTTCACGAGGATGTCCTTCGCCGACATCGGGTGGGCGGTAACGCCAGTGAAGACGATCTCGCCTGCAGCGGCGTTGAAATTCTCGATCACGACCTCGCCAAGTTCGCAGCAATCGATCGTATAGGCGAAATCGCAGTCGAAGCGGGCGAGGTCGAGTGCCTTCGCGCCGCGCAGGCCAATCTCCTCGTCAGGAACGAAGGCGACCAGGATGTCGCCATGCTGGCTCCCGGCGCCGAGCTGCTCGAGCAGCGTCATGATTACGGCAATCGCGGCCTTGTTGTCGGCTCCGAGCACACTCGTTCCGTCACCGACGATGATGTCCTGCCCGACCCAGGAGCGGATCTCGGGATGCTCCGCCACGCGCAGCCAGACGTCCCTTTCCGGGTTCAGGCAAAGATCCTCGCCCTCGAAGCGCAGGATGCGCGGGCGGATCGTCGGCGAGAGGCCGGTGTCGATCGTGTCGAGATGCGCGATGAAGCCGATCCTCGGCGCGCCCGGCCTCGTGCCCGGCTTCATGGCGGTGACGGTGGCGTGGTCGTCAAGCACGACCCTTTCAAGTCCAAGTGCGCGCAGCTCTTCTGCAAGCAATGCGGCGAGCCGCTGCTGGCCCGGAGTGGTCGGCAGCGTCGTCGCTGTGGCGTCGCTCTGACTCTCAACCGCCAGATAGCGGAAGAATCGTTCGACCAGTTGCTCGCGAATGCTCATTCCTGCTCCATTGGACTCTTCGAGGCTCTGATGCCGTGTCAGGCGGTATGTCGGCGTTTCCGTTCCCCGAAAGCAACCGGCGCGATCGCGGCCGGCCATTGGCTGCTCCCGCTGCGACGAACCAAGCGCAATGGCGGCTGCCGGACAGGGGCGGCCCGGCTGGTCTCCCCTTCGTGTGCCGCAATCCGGGTGGTGTGGCGGGGCGTCGCGATTGTGCACCGAACCGGGACGAGCAGGCCCCGACGCGCCAGCAACGGTCCTCGCAACTGCCGCCCTCTTCAAGGCCCGACCAGGAGGCACAGGCCATCGTTGGTCTGCCATGGCCCGGTCTGGCCGCCCTCGATTCAGGCGCCATACCGGAACCCCCGGGAGGGGCTCTTCGATCTGGGTCTTCAGAATGGGGAGGCATCGCGACGGAAAGCGCCGCGAGCGATGCCGTGGGTTTGACGGTTTGCTGCGTTGCTGTATACAGGTAGATAGCTATAAGCTTCCAGAGGGAAGAGGGGGATTGATATGGCGTTTCACGTGCTCCGCATGGCCTTGTCCGCGGCCGTTCTGCTTGCCGCTGCGCCGGGCGCACAGGCTGGCCCGGTCCTCGACAAGATCAAGCAGGACGGAAAGTTCGTCTGCCTGGTCAATCCGAATTCACCCGGCTTCTCCGTCCCCGACAGCCAGGGCGCATTCCGCGGCTTCAATGTCGATTTCTGCCGCATGGCGGCGGCTGCGATCTTCGGCGATGGGGCCAAGGCCGAGCTGCGCGGCATCGGGTTCTCCGACAGCCTGAAGGCGATCATCAGCGGCAGCGCACATATTGCCTCGCGCGGCATCACCGCGACCGGCACCCGCGACGCCGATCCCGGCGTGTCCTTCGTGACGACCACCTTCTATGACGGGCAGGGCTTCATGGTGCCGAAAAGCCTCGGCATGACGAAGCTCGCTGACCTGTCCGGCGCGACCGTCTGTGCCGAAGAAGGCTCGACGACGCTGCTTTATCTCGCCGACTGGTTCGGCACCGCGAAGCTGCCCTACAAGGTCGAGAACATCGCCGACAAGACCGCACGCCTGCAGGCATTCTTCTCCGGAAAATGCGATGCGGTGGCGAGCTCGGTATCGGCCCTGGCCGCCGATCGTCTGCTGGCACCGAAGCCGGACGATTACGTGATCGTTCCCCAACGTTCAGCCACCGAGCCGCTCRCCCTTGTGTCGCGCCCGGATACGGAGCTGGAGAAGACGCTGTTCTGGGGCGTCCAGATCATGATCGCCGCCGAGGAATTCGGTGTCACCTCGCAGAATATCGATGCCAAGCTCGCCTCGCTCAAGGATCTGCCAGTCGACGAGCAACGGTTGATCTCCCCGACCGGGCAAACTGCCGACATGGCGAAGAAGCTTGGCCTGCGTCCCGACTGGAGTGCGCAGATCATCAAGCAGGTCGGCAATTACGGCGAGGTTTTCGAAAAGCATATCGGCAAGGGCTCGCCCCTCGCCATGGACCGCTCAGCGTCTCCGAACCGCCTGGCCAGGGATGGCGGACTGATCTTCGCGTTCCCCGTCCGCTAGATCATCGGACCGGATATCGTATCCAGTCCGATGATCTAACCCTTTGTCTTTGCATCGGCTTTCCCGAAAACCGCAATCCACTTTTCGGGCCGATGCTCTAGGCCGTCGTTCAACCGCAGTGCGACTGCGTGTCCTTCTTCCGGCTCGCCGACCGCTCGGCGAGCCGGAATGCGTTCCGGCACCGCCGTCGCCTGCTCTTCCGAGACGGCCGATGCCATTGTTCTGGACAGTTCCGCCTGATCTGCCTCTAGTCGGCACCGATCGGAACACTGGATCCGGCAAGGTTTGCAGGGGGCGGGCATGGAGGAAGGGCCGGTATGGGTTACGGTCCGCGGGCATGCCGGAGCCGTGGGCATGTTGCCGCTGCCGGGGCTCGTCATCCTCCGGCGGGGCGAACGGACCATCGACGCGGATCAGCAGGAGCAGGTTCTCGATGTTCTGAAGTCGAGGGGAACGACGCTCCTGGTGAGCCTCCTGGACCAGACGGAATGCGATGCCGATGACAGCGAACATCTGCAACGCGCTGCGGAGCTGCGCGGGATCCGCCTCGTTTGCGCGCCTATCCTGGATTTTTCCGCGCCGGACGAGACATTGGACTGGCCGCGTTTGGCCCAGGCGATCCTTGGCGAGCTAAGCCTCGGCCGGGGTGCCGCCTTCTGTTGTCTCGCTGGATATGGCCGCAGCGGCATGATGGCCGCGCGCGTGCTCATCGAGACCGGAATGCCGCCGCAGGACGCGATCGCCGCGGTGCGCTCGGCTCGGCCGGGCGCAATCGAAAGCGAGGCCCAGGTCTCCTACTTGCTATCGTCCTCGCCATAGCGTGCGAGCAGCAATTCGAGATGCGCCGCATGCAGGCGAAACAGCTCCGATGCCGGCAGGCTTTCGGTCTTCTCGGCGGTCGCCGCGATTTCCTGCACGAGCAGGGCGCGCACGAGCTCCGGATCGCATTTCAGCCAGCTGACCCAGCTTCGCGCGATGCGGAAGAAAATCATGTCGTCCATCTGGCGCAGCGCCTCGTCGCCGATCAAGGCGTTGCGCGCCTCGTGATGGGCGCGCCAGACGCCCCAGACATCCTTGACGGGGGAGGTGTCACGCAGCCCCTCGGCCAATGAGCGCAACCGCGCATAGTCGGACCGGAGCGAAGTCGGGAGCTGCAGCGGCACGAGATCGGCGATCAGACCCGTCAGGCCGATGCGGAAACGCAGCATGTCGACAGCGTGATGATCGACATAGGAAACGATGGTGCCGACGCCGTTTCGCGTCTCCGCGAGCTGTTCGTAGACAAGGCGCTGCAGGACCTGCCGGATCGGCGTGCGGCTGACGTGGAACTCCGCGGCGAGTGCTGCTTCGTGGATGACATGCCCTTCGTCATATTCACGCAGGCAGATGCGGTMGCGCACGATCTCGAAGATCACGTCGTTGCGCGAGCGGACCATCTGGCGAAGCTGCTGCGCCTCGGGGCTGGTGAGTTCGATCGTCATAGCTCTCCCTGTCGCAAGGCCGGTCTCAGCCGAGCTTGCCGGCGCCGTGCCCGAGCCGCCGAGCTCGTTCGGAGATCATCCAGCAGCAGAGGAAATAGAACAGCCCGATCGCAATGTTCGCCTCCAAAGCATAGGCCTGCCAGAGAGGATCGGCATATGCCATGCGGGCTGTCGAAAGCAAATCATGCATGCCGACTATGGCGACGAGCGAGGTGTCCTTGAAGCTGCCGATAATCGTGTTCGTCATGCCGGGGATGGCCGTGCGCAAGGCCTGGGGCAGCACGATCAGGCGAATGCGTTGCGCGGCGGTGAGGCCGAGGCTGGCTCCCGCCTCGATCTGCCCCTTGGGCAGCGCCTGCAGCCCGCTGCGAATGTCCTCGGCGAAATAGGCCGCATAGAAGAGGGTCAGCACGATCAGGATGGCGGCGACGGGCTCTATGGTCGCGCCGCGCGTCAGCAGCAGCGGCAATACGAAAATGCCGGCGAACAAGACCGCGACCATCGGAATGGCGCGCACCGTCTCGATATAGGAGACGGCGGCAAGGTTCAGCGCGCGATGCTGCGACCAGCGAGCCAGCGCCAGCAGGATGCCGAGCGGAAATGCTGCCGCCATCGTGAAGGCAGACAGGAACAGGATGAGGGGCAGGCCGTTCCAGCGGTGGGATTCGACGAAGGGCAKGCCAGCGAAGCCTCCGCGCAGAAGCAGGTAGGAGAGCACAGCAGTGCCCACGACCATGGCTGCCCGGATCGCAAGCCTCATCGGAACAAGTGCAAAGACGAGGATCGTCACGATGATCAGGCCGCTGGCGAGTTGCGCGCGCCAGCGCTCGGCGGCCGGGTAGGTCCCGGTTAGGACGAGATTGGCCTTCTCGCTGAGAAATGCCCAGCAGGCTCCCGTGGCATTCAGGCATTCGGCCCGGCTGCCGGAAAACGGGACCGCCTCGAGCACCACCCAGGTCAGCGCGCTCCAGGCGAACAGGACCAGGAGAGCGAGCGTGACGACAGTCAGCACCGTGTTCCACCAGCTCGAAAACAGATTCTGGCGCAACCAGCCCAGCATGGGCGCGAGCCCCTTCCGGGGAGGGGTATTCGCGCGGGCGATCGTCTCGACTGTCAGCGTCATTCTCAGCGCGCCTTCAGCCGGAAGGCATGGTCGCACCAGTTCACCAAGGCCGAGATCAGCAGGTTCGCGATCAGGAAGAAGGCGGCCACGAGCGCCATCAGTTCGATCGGGCGGAATGTCTGATTCACCGATGTGCTCACGACACTGATCAAATCGGAGTATCCGATCGCCAGCGCGATCGAGGTGTTCTTCAGCAGGTTGGAGTACTGATTGCCGAGCGGCGGCGTGATCACGCGCAGTGCCTGGGGCAGCACGATGAGCCGCATCGTCTTCAACCAGTCGAGGCCGAGCGCCTGTGCTGCCTCGCGCTGTCCGTGCGAAGTGGCGATGATGCCGCCGCGCACGATCGCGCCGATCTGCCCGCCGTGATAGACCGACAGGGCCACCACTAGCGCGGTGAACTGCAAGGACAGGCTCACGCCCCCGGTGACATTGAAGCCCGCCAGCTTCGGCACAGACCAGGTGACATGGAGTGTCCCTGTCAGGTCGAGCGCCGCGTAGAGGCTCGCCGCGGCAGCGAGCACAGGCAGGAAGACCGGGCGGCGCTTGCCTGTGCGGTCCTGGTGCAGCCGGGCGGCGCGGAGCCACAGAAACGCGCCTGCGAGCCAGAGGCAGGCTGCCATAGAAAGCGCTTGGCCGCCCTGCTCGATGATCGGCCAGGGCAGCACGAGACCGCGATTGCTCAGCATCGCGCCGAAGGGGCTGGTCCAGGCCGAGCGGATATGGGGCAGGTTGCGCACCATCGCCACATAGAGCGCGATCACGATCAGGAGCTTCGGCAGATTGCGGAGCAACTCGACATAGGTGCCCGCCAACGTGCGCACGAGCCAGTTGGAACTGGTCATGGCGATGCCGACGAACAGCCCGATGCCGCTTGCCAGGACGAGGATGAGGGCCGCCGCGGCGAGGGTATTCAAGATGCCGACGAGCAGCACACGAGCGTAGGTGTCGCGGGGCGAATAGCCGATCAGGCTTTCGCTGACATCGAAACCCGCTTCCTGCCAGAGGAACGAGAAGTCGATTTCCATTCCCGCAGCCGCAAGGTTCGCAGAGACGTTGCGAGCCGCGAGGAGACCGAGAAGGGCGATCCCGAGCATTGTCGCCGCCGGCCAAAGCACGGCCGCGAGCCGCTCACGCCTCGTCCGTGGCGGAGGCGGCATGGAACTCACTGTGTTGGGCGGAGGGGCTGACATGGACTCCATAGTGATATAGCTGTACACAGCTATATCACTGAGTCAATTGATGGGCGTTGCGCGCTTTGCGCGCGGCCCGGAGGGGTCTGCTTGGACAAGTCAGCTTCGAAGCCAGCATCGATCATCGCGCTGCCCGGGATCGCCGGAAAGCTGGTGCTGGCCCCTTGTCCGGGATCGTGGCGAGGGCGCCCCTTGCCAGGCGCCGATCCCGTGCTGGCTCTCGCCCAGGATCTCGATCATCTCGCCAGGCTCGGAGCCGGTGGGCTCCTCAGTCTCGTCGAGGCGCATGAGCTGCCTTGCGAGCAGAAGCTGTTTTCCGTGGCTGTCCGGGAGGCCGGACTGGAGTGGGCCCATGCAGCCATTCCCGATTACAGCGCGCCGACTGCGGCCTTCGCCGAGGACTGGCAGAAGCTTGCGCTGTTGCGTCGCCTCGCGGCGGGGGAGAACTGGGCCATCCATTGCAAGGCGGGGCTTGGGCGCACCGGGACGGTAGCAGCGCTGCTGCTCATCGAATGCGGCCTCGAAGCCGAGGCCGCGATCGCGAAAATCCGGCATGAACACGCAGCCGGCGCGATCGAGACGCCCGCGCAGGTCGAGTACCTGATCGCTCATGCGCGGTCTCGCATGTGATGCGGGCTGTCGCGGCGCGGGCGTGACGAAGAGCTGACCGCCGGCGTCCGTCGATCGCTCAGGCTGGCTTCTCGTCTGCGAGCACGATTGCCGTCGTCAGGTCGGCGACATGCGGCATCGACGCAATCTCGTCACGCACGGAGTTCAACGCCCGGGTCGTCTCCGCCTCGATTTCGGCGATGACGTCGATCTCGCCGCCGATCGAGTAGCACCGCCTGACCGCCGGGAGCACGGCAATCCGATCCACCGTGTCGCGTGCCGGCGTCTTGGTGAGGCGGATGATCAGGAAGGCGCGGAATGCGTCAACACCCGAACGGCCCTCCATGACGGTTGCCGTGTAGCCGCGGATGGTGCCGTCGGTCTCCATCTTGGCGATGCGCTCGCGCACGKAGCTGCGGGCGAGCCCGACGCTTCCCGCAATCGTCTTGATCGGCAGCCGCGCATTGTCCTGGAGCAGCCGCAGAATCTTCGCGTTCGTCTCGTCCATCGCCATCAAGGGCTCGCAGATATCCGTGTGGCGGCGATAGCAGGTTGCTACCGCCACAATGGCGGCAAAACCGCCGATTGGAGCAGCGCGGCCGCCACCGCATCAATGTCAGATTGATGGCAGAGCGACAATTCGGAAAGCCTGCGATGACCTTCGTCAACCACCCACGCCCGACATTCTCCCTCGACGAGGCGGCGGAGGTCTTGCGGCAACGCTTCGGCGTTGTCGGCCGCCTTGATGGCCTGCCCAGTGAGCGCGACCAGAATTTCGACGTGCGGGCGGACGATGGGCAGCGTTTCATCCTGAAGATCGTCAATGGGGCCGAGCCGCTCACGGCGATCGAATTCCAGACCGCGCTGCTGCGGCACGTCGAAATCAACGATCCGAGCTTGCCGACGCCGCGTGTGATGCCGACGCGCGATGGGCTGGAATTCGGCCTTTTGACCGGCCGCGGCGGCGAGCGTCATTGTGTCCGTCTCGTCTCCTATCTCCCCGGCACGCCGCTGGCCGAGGTTGCCAAGACGCCGGAAACGCTGCGCGACATCGGCCGTGTCCTCGGGCAGCTCGACCGGGTGCTCGGCAGCTTCGGTCATCCCGGTGCGCATGTCGCCTTCGATTGGGAGATCCGCGAGACGCCGCGGGCGCGCCAGCGCCTGTCCCATGTGTCCGATGCGGCACAGCGGCGCTGCCTGGAGAAGGTGCTCGACACCTATGATTCCGGGGTCGCGCCGACGCTCCGGCGCCTGCGCCATGGTGTCATCCACAATGACGCCAATGACTGGAACCTGTTGGTCGCTGATCCCGAGAAGGGCGCGATCGCGGGTCTTATCGATTTTGGTGACGCGGCCCATTCGCCGCTTATCGCCGAGCTCGCCGTCGCCTGCACGTATGCGATGCTCGACGAGAAGAGCCCGATCGAAACAGCCGCCATGATCACTGCGGGCTATCACGCGGAACTGCCGCTGCAGGACGCCGAGTTCGAGATCCTGCTCGATCTGATCGCCGCACGGTTGGCGGTGAGCGTGTCGATTTCGGCGACGCGTCATGCCGAAGCGATCGAGAATCCCTATCTCCTCGTCAGCGAAAGGCCGGCCTGGACTCTCCTGGAGCGGCTCGGCAAGGTCGATCGCCGTATCGCCACGGCGATCCTGCGCAACGCCTGTGGCCTCGAGGCGACGCCCGGGGCTGGACGCCTGCGGGGCTGGATGGCCGCAAACCGCCGGACGCTGGCGCCGCTCATGCACCCGCATCCGGCGCGCCAGCAGAAGCATGTGGTCGATCTCGGCAATCCCGAGGCGCCGCTGGCGCGGGCGAGCGCGGCGCAGGATCATGCTGCCGCGGACCGGGCCTATGCCGATCTGCAGAGGGAACACGGCTTTACGCTCGGCCTCGGGCCGTATGGCGAACTGCGCACCGTCTATACGGCGCCCTTTTTCGACTCGACCMTGATCGACGGCGCGCGCCGGAACATCCATCTCGGCCTCGATATCTTCGCGCCTGCGGGTGCGCCGCTCTTTACCCCGCTGCCGGCAAGGGTGGTGGCGGCCACGATCAATCCTGCGCCGCAAGATTATGGCGGGCTCCTGCTGCTCGAGCATGAGCCCGAACCCGGCTTGCGCTTCCGGAGCCTCTGGGGTCACCTGGATCATGCGTCGGTTCGCGAGCGCCGCGTCGGCGAGGATCTGCCGGCCGGCGCCTGTGTGGCGCGGCTTGGCGACTATGCAGAGAATGGCGGCTGGATACCGCATCTCCATCTGCAGCTCGTCGCCGCGGATTATGATGACGTCAGCGTCATTCCGGGCGTTGGCGAGTCGGCTTTTCCCGGCGTCTGGAACGACCTCTTTCCTTCGCCCTATGATTTCGCGGGCCTGCCGCCGGAGACCTTCGACAGGACCGGACAGGAAAAGGATGCCCTGCAGGCGGCGCGCAAGAAGCGACTGGGCCCAAATCTGTCGCTGTCCTATCGCAGGCCGCTCAAGATGGTTCGCGGCGAAGATGTCTGGCTGATCGACGAGACCGGCCGGGCCCATCTCGATTGCTACAACAACGTCGCCCATATCGGGCATTGCCACCCGCGCGTGGTGGATGCGATCACGCGGCAGGCCCAGCGCCTCAACACCAACACGCGCTATCTCCACGACAACATCATCGACTACACGGAGCGCCTGGCGAAGACGCTGCCGGGTGAGCTTGATACGTTCTTCGTGGTGTGCACGGGGAGCGAGGCGAACGAACTCGCGCTGCGCGCGGCCCGAGCCTATACGCGGCGACGCGACATGATCGTCCTGGACTGGGCCTATCACGGCCACACACAGGGCCTGATCGACATCAGCCCCTACAAGTTCAAGCGCAAGGGAGGCAGCGGGCGGCCGGAGCATACGCATGTGCTGCCCGTCGCGGATCCCTATCGCGCGCCGGCGGAGTGGCCGGAGGGCGAGATCGGCAAGCGCTATGGCGAGCATGCCTGCGAGATCATCGACCGGCTCGTGAAGGACGGGCATGCGCCCGCCGCCTTCATCGCCGAAACGATCCCAAGCGTCGCCGGGCAGGTCTTCCTGCCGCCGGGATATCTCGGTGCGATCTACGATGCCGTTCGTCGCGCTGGTGGCCTGTGYATCGCGGATGAGGTCCAGGTGGGCTTCGGCCGCGTGGGCCAATCGATGTGGGCCTTCGAGGAGCACGGTGTCGTGCCGGACATCGTCACGATGGGCAAGCCGATCGGCAACGGTCATCCCCTTGCCGTTGTCGCGATGCGCCGCGAGATCGCGGAACGCTTCGCCAACGGGATGGAGTATTTCAATACATTCGGCGGCAATCCCGTGTCCTGCGCGGCGGGGCTCGCTGTCCTCGATGTACTCGAAGACGAGCGTCTTCTGCCGAACGCCGTGGAGCAGGGAGACTATCTCCTCGCCGGCATGCGCAAGTTGATGGACCGTCATTCGGTCATTGGCGACGTGCGCGGGCGCGGCCTGTTCCTCGGCCTTGAACTCGTGCGGGATCGGGCAACCAAGGATCATGCCGGCGAACCCGCTTCGGCCATCGTCAATCGGGCCAGGGAGCTCGGAGTGCTGATGGGGACCGACGGCCCCTTCGACAACGTCATCAAGCTGCGCCCGCCCATGACCTTCCGGCGCGAGCATGCAGACATCCTGCTCGAGACCCTCGACGAGGCGATGCGCGACACGCTGGGCTGAAGCCTCTGATCGGCGCACCGAGCGGGCGAGGCGCGTCGCTCGCTGAAACAGGCACGGCGGTGGGCAACCTCCGCCGGGGCAATCTTGGGGCGCGCCTGTGCAGCCCGGCTGCGATGGCGAAAACGCGAATTCCTGCGCGAGACGCCGACGACGGTGTATCGGCTCCGTCGCGAAGAGGGGCTCGAGCGGCCCAGGATCCATCAAATTAGACAATGCTTCTAATTTAGACTGTTTTGTCTTTACCCCATATGCTAGACAGCTCGAACCCGCGTTTGGACGAGCGTCATGAAGATCGAAGAATTCAGCCTGGAGCGGATCCAGTCGCTTTACGAGAACACCGTTGAGTTCAATCTCTCGGATAGCGGCGTTCACCCCTACAGCCTGAACGGGCTGCTCGACGAAGGCCAGCGCAATGCGTTGCTCGATGTCGAACTGGGCTATGGCTGGACGAACGGGGCCGTCGAGTTGCGCGAAGCGGTGGCGCGGCTCTATCGCGGCCGGACATCCGACGAGGTCATCGTCACCAATGGCTCGGCCGAGGCCAATTTCCTGATGGTAATGTCGCTGCTCGAGCCCGGCGACGAGATCGTCGTCTTTGTGCCCAACTATCTGCAGATCTGGGGTTGGGCCCGGGCCATCGGGGTCACGGTGAAGGAAGTCGCGCTGCGCGAGGAACTGGGCTGGACCCCGAATCTCGACGACGTCCGCAAGGCCGTTTCGCCACGCACCAAATTGATGACGATCTGTCACCCGAACAACCCGACCGGCAGCCTGCTCTCGCGCGAAACGATGGACGGGCTCGTCGCCATTGCCCGCCAGAACGGCACCTATCTGCATGCCGACGAGGTCTACAAGGGCGCCGAGCTCGAGGGTGATGAACCGCCCAGCTTTGCCGATCTCTACGAGAAGGCGATCATCACCAGCGGCTTGTCGAAGGCGATGGCCTTGCCGGGCCTGCGCATCGGCTGGCTGGTCGGCCCTACCGCCGATATCTACGCCGCCTGGCAGCGCAAGGACTATACCTCGATCACCACGAGCGCGATCAGCGAGTATGTCGCCCGCATCGTCGTCGAGCCGGCCAAGCGCGCCGAGATCCTCCAGCGCAGCAAGACCATCCTGAGACAGAACCTGGCGCTCCTGACGAGCTGGGTCGAGCGCAACAGCGAGTTCTTCTCCTTCGTTCCGCCCAAGGCCGGCGGCATGGCCTTCGTGAAATATGCGCATTCGATGAACTCGACGGAACTCGTGCATCGGCTGCGCGAAGAACGCGGCATCATGCTCCTGCCCGGAGACGTCTACGGTCTCGACGGCTATATCCGTATCGGAATCGGGGCTCCGGGCGACCATCTGGAGGCCGGTCTCGAACGCCTGAGCGACTATCTGAAGTCGCAGCCGCGCTAGACCGGGGCTGCCAAGGACCTGGATCATGCCGACCGAACTCATGGCCTATGCGCCGATCTGCGACGCCGTCGCCCTGCTGTTCCGTCCCTATGCCGAGGTCGTGCTGCACGATCTCGGCTCGCAGACCGTGGTCCATATCGCCGGCAACTTCTCGCAGCGCGTCCTGGGCGAGCCATCGCTCCTGAACGAGATCGGTTTCGACGAGGCCGAGACGACGATCGGTCCCTACGAGAAGATCAACTGGGACGGCCGCCGGATCAAATCGATCAGCGTCGTCCTCACCGCGAATGGCGCGGCGATCGGCGTGCTCTGCATCAATGTCGACGTCTCGCATTTCCACGCCGTGATGCAGACGCTCGGCGCGCTCGTGGCCGTGCCCGCGGGAGCCGACAAGCCGCCTGTCCTGTTCAAGGAGGATTGGCATGAGCGCATCAACGAGTATGTCCAGCAATGGACGCAGGAGCGCGGCCTGATCGTGACCGCGCTGAGCCGCGAGCAGAAGCGGCAACTGGTGGCCGATCTTGCCGCGAGCGGCGCCTTTGGCGGGCGCAATGCTGCAGCCTATATCTCGCGCGTCCTCGGGCTCGCGCGCGCCACCGTCTACAACTATCTGAACCAAGCGAACGGACCGACCGATGCTTGATCTGGCGCGGGCCCAGATCGAAGCCGCCATTGATCTCGACCGGGCCGTCGTGGCGCTGGAGGAGGGGTTCAAGGCCGCCTCGGCGGGACGGGTGCAGATGCCGCCCGTCGGCTATCTCGGCTTTCCCGCGCATCACGGCGACTGCCATATCAAATTCGGTCACATCACGGGGGATCCGATCTTCGTGGTGAAGATCGCGACCGGTTTCTACGACAATCCGAGGCGCGGCCTGCCGACCAGCAGCGGCATGATGATCGCTCTCTCGGCCGAGACCGGTGCGGTCGTGGCGATCTTGCGTGACGAGGGGTGGCTGACCGATCTGCGCACCGCGCTCGCCGGTGCCATCGCGACCAGAGCCGGAGCCCGCAGCGACGCGCGTCGCATCGGCATTGTCGGTGCCGGCACGCAGGCCCGCTTTCAGATCCGTGCCGCCGCGCATCTGATGCGCGAACGGGCGCCGCAATTCGCGATCTGGGCGCGCTCGGCGGAGCGCGCCGAGGCGGTGCAGGCGGAGCTGCTGGGCGAAGGCATTGCTGTTACCCTCGCGACATCGCCCGAGGCTCTGTGTGCCGAGGCGGATGCCATCATCACCACGACGCCGGCCACGAGCCCCCTGCTCAAGGCGGCATGGATTCGCCCGGGCACACATATCACGGCCATGGGGGCTGATGCGCCGGGCAAGCAGGAGCTCGAGAGCGGCCTCGTCGCGGCAGCCGATATCAGAATCGCCGATTCCCTCGATCAATGCCTCGACCATGGCGAATTTGCCGCCGCGGCCCGCGACGGACTGATCGAGCGCAGGGCTTGCGTTGAACTTGGTGCGGTCCTTGCCGGGCGCGCGATCGGACGCAACGACGCCCGCGACATCACGATTGCTGATCTGACCGGGCTTGCCGTTCAGGACATCGCGATCGCGCGCGTCGTCCTCGAAGGCTGCGGCGCCTCGCCGAGGCCCGGTGCCTGATAGTGTCTGCGGGCACCGGAGATCAGGTGTCTCGACCACGGGAAGCCGGCAAATTACAGGTCGCGCTAGATGGCGGCCTGGTCCGCATTCGCACGGCGCGCCAGCATCCTGAAGATGGCGCACGACGCCGCGACCATCCGTTCGAAATGATCGATCTCGATGTTTTCGTTCGGCGCGTGCAACTGCGCCCCGTGGTGGGTGAGGCCGATCCCGAACACATCGGTGCCGAGATGGTCGATGAAGGGATGGGCGGTGCCGGACGCCGGGGAACTCGGCTGGACGATCGCGGGGCGGCCGAATTCAGCTTCGAGAATCTCCGCGCAGGCGGCCACGAACCAGTGACCCGCGTCGCTGCGCACCGGCCTGACGATKGCGTCGTGAACGATGACCTCGACATCCGCCATGCCGAGGCGCGCGAGATGGTCTCGCACGAGCTCGACGATGCGCGTCGGGGTCTGATCTGGCACAAGTCGGAAATCGAGCTTGGCGAAAGCCTCCGCGGGCAGCACGGTCTTGGCTCCCTCGCCCTGATAGCCGCCGCCGATGCCATTGACATTGAGGCAGGGAGCGAAATTCATCGCGGAGAAGAAGTTCTGGTCGCCGACGCCGTTCAGCGTACGCTCCCCGCCCGTCGCAGCACTGACGCTGGCAAGCGAGAAGGGCGGCGGCAGTACGGTAGCGCGCTCCGCAGCCGAGGGCGCCCGCACATCGTCATAAAAGCCATCGATCGTGATCMGCCCCGCGGCGTCGCGCATCGAGGCGACAGCGGCGCAGATGCGCCAGAGCGCATTGTCGTAGACCGCCCCGTAGCTCGAATGCAGGTCGCCCCTCGCGGTGCGGCAGCGCAGCTCGATCGCGGTGATGCCCTTGAAACCGCACAGGATGACAGGCCGGCCGGAGGCATCGATCTCGCCGAATTCCCACCAGCACAGATCGGCGCGCTCGCCGGCGAAGCGCTTCGCCAGGAAGCCATCGAGCGAAGGACTGCCGATCTCCTCCTCGCCATCAACGATCCAGATCAGCCGGAACGGAAGCGGCCCGCCCTGCTGGGCCTGGAAGCGGCGCCAGCCGGCAAGACGGCTGGCGAATTCGCCCTTGTCATCGGCCGCGCCGCGGCCATAGAGGCGGCCATCGCGTTCCGTCAGGGTGTAGGGCGGGCTCAGCCAGAGCGCCGCGTCACCCTCCGGCTGCACGTCGGAGTGATTGTAGATCACGACGGTCAGCGGTCCCTCGCCAGCCGTGCCGACGACGAAGGGACCGACCGAGCCAGGGTGGATCTCGGTGACGAAGCCAGCGTCGTCGAGCAGATCCCGGACGAGGGTCGCCGCCTCGTTCAGGCCGCGTCCCTCGGCGCTGACCGAGGGAATGGCAACGAGACGGGCCAGATCGTCCCGTCCACGGCTGACCGCGTCATCCACCGCATTCACCCCGCGTGATGGACCAGAAACCGGTCGAGGCGCTTCAGCCCCTCGGCGAGCGTTTCGGTCGGCACGCCGATGCCGATCCGGATGTGCTGTTCGATCCCGAACCAGCTGCCGGCGACGACGAAGACGCTCTCCTCCTCACGAAGCAGGCGGGAGAATTCCTCGGACGGCAGGTTGAGAGGATAGCGCAGGAAGGCCATGCCGCCCGCCTCCGGCCGCTTCCACGACCAGCCGGGATGACGCGACATCCAGTCGCCGACGAGATTGGCATTGGTTCGCAGCAGGTCGCGGCCACGCGACAGGAGACGGCTGCGCGTATCGGGCTTCATGACTGCTGCCGCAAGGATCTGGCTCAGGATGCCGCTGCCGATCGTCGTATAGTCCTGACGTTCCGCGGCGCCGGCAACCACGTCGACTGGTGCGACGATCCAGCCGAGGCGCAGGCCCGGACAGGCGAAGGATTTCGACAGGCTGCTCGTCACCACCAGTCGCGGATAGGTGCCCCAGAGCGTCCGGGTTTCAGGCCCGTCGATCTCGCCTCCGCGATAGATCTCGTCGACCAGCAGCCAGGCACCGCTCTGCCTTGCCGCAGCGACAAGCGCGTCGCGGCTTTCCTGCGTCAGCACGCTGCCGGTCGGGTTGGCCGGATTGGTGACGGCGATGACCTTGGCTCCCGCCGCGGCCGCATCGAGGCTGGCGGGGTCGAACTGCCAGCCATTGTCACCGCTCAGTTCAAGTCGCTGGACGTCGAATCCGAGTGCGCGGCCAAGACCATCCACCTGCATGAAATTGGGGACGGCAAAGACGATGCGCTCGCCGGGCTCGACGAGCGTCATCAGCGCGATCATCGTCGCCTCGGAGGAGCCATTGGTCACGAGAACGTTGGACGGCCCGGCTCCCGGATACCATGAGGCGATATTCGCCCTCAGGTCAGGCCGGCCATCGGTCCAGCCATAGCCCAATGGCAGCTTGAGCAGGTCCTGCATCTCGCTTGGCGGGAGGATGTCCTCGATCGCCCAGGGATGAACGCCGCTCTCGGTGAGATTGATCTCCACCTCGTTCTCGAAGAGCGTCTGATTGCGCTCCATCTGGAAGATATCGAATTTCAAGGCTCATTCCTTCCATCGAACGGAAAGGCTGCAGGCTCACTGCGGAACGGCAGCACTTCCCCCTGGTTTCGCGCAGATGCCGGGCGTCACAGCCAGCGCGCGTTTGCCCGTGCGATCGCTTCCCGCACGACATCCGGCGAGGTTCCGCCATAGCTGCGGCGGCTGTTCACCGAATGCTCCGGCGCAAGCACCGAGTAGACCTTCTCGGTGATGCGCGGATCGACGTCCCGCATGCTCTCGATATCAAGCGCGCTCAAGGTGCAGCCCTTGGCCTCGGCCCTGGCGACGACCTTGGCGGTGATGTGATGGGCGTCGCGGAAGGGGATGCCGCCCTCGCGAACGAGCCAGTCGGCGAGGTCCGTCGCGGTCGGAAAGCCGCGTTCCAGGAAGCTGCGCATCTGGTCCGGGCGGACGGTCAGGTCGCGTATCATGCCGGTCGTGGCCTCGGCGCAGAGCTGGACTGTCTCCAATGCGTCGAACATGGGCTCCTTGTCTTCCTGCATGTCCTTCATGAATGTCATGGGCAGACCCTTGACGGTCATGAGCAGGGCATTCAGCGAGCCGACGACACGCCCGGTCTTGCCGCGTACGAGTTCGGCCGCATCGGGATTGCGCTTCTGCGGCATGATCGAGGAGCCGGTCGTGAAGGCGTCCGACAGGGCGATGAATCGGAAGCCGTCGCTGCACCACAAGGTGATCTCCTCGGCGATGCGCGAGAGATGCACGGCCAGCATCGAGCAGCAAAACAGCAGCTCGACGATGTGATCGCGCGAGGCGACCGAATCCATCGAGTTCTCGGTCGGGGCGGAGAAGCCGAGTTGCTCGGCCGTGAAATGCCGGTCGATGGGGAAGGCGGTTCCGGCCAGGGCGGCGGCGCCCAGCGGGCAGATATTGGTGCGCTCGCGAGCACCTGCCAGCCGCTGCCGGTCGCGGCCGAACATCTCGACATAGGCCATGAGATGGTGGCCGAAGGTAACGGGCTGCGCGACCTGCATATGAGTGAAGCCCGGCATCAGGGTCTCGACATGCTCGCCGGCGCGTTCGATCAGGGCGCGCTGCAGTTCCTGCACGACCGCATCGAGCCCGTCGATCGCATCGCGCATCCACAGGCGGACGTCGGTGACGGCCTGGTCGTTGCGGCTGCGAGCGGTATGAAGCCGGCCCGCCGGCTCGCCGACGATCTCCTTCAGCCGCGCCTCGACATTCATGTGAATGTCCTCGAGATCGACGCTGAAGGTAAAGCGGCTCTCCTCGATCTCCCGGAGGATCTGGTCGAGCCCTGCCTGGATTGTCTCGTTGTCCGTCTCGCCGATGATGCCCTGCCGCGCCAGCATCCGGGCATGGACCTTCGAGGCGGCGATGTCCTGCCGGTAGAGGCGATAGTCGAAGCCGATCGACGGATTGATCTTCTTCATGATCTCCGCCGGCGCCGTCGTGAAGCGTCCGCCCCACATCTTGTTGGCRCCACTCTTCTGCTCCGACATCTCTTCAGCTTCCTGTTGTTCAGAACGTGGTGGCCTGAGCCCCGCACAGACAGGGCAAGGCTCAGGCGGGGGATAGGCGAAAGGGGCGGCAGGCGCCGCCCCTTTGCGTGTCACCTATTGGGTGTCACTTGKCGCTGTTGATCTTGATCTCGCTCATACCGTTCCGGGCGAGGCCGTATTTGTCCAGGATTTTGGCATAGGTGCCGTTCTTCACCAGCCTGTCGAGCGCATCCTTGATGGCATCGCGCAGTGCCGGCTTCGTCTTCAGCACCGGCAGACCGGTGATCTCCTCGGTCAAGGGTTCGCCGAGCAGGACATAGGTGTTCGGCTCCATTGCCTGGAAATAGGGCAGGGTCTCATTGCCCTGCACGGAGGCGTCGATGCGCTGGGTCTTGAGCTGGTTGCGCGCGTCGACCGAGCCTTCGGTGCCGACCACGGTGATCGCAGGCGCTCCCTTGGACTCGCAGTTTGCGGTGCTCCATTCGGCGATGCGCTGCGGGTTGTTGGTGCTGCGGCTGGCGCCGACCTTCTTGCCGCACAGATCGGCCGGGGTCTTGATCTTGGCTGCCTGCTGGGCGCCCGTATAGAACTGGGTGCCGGAGCGCATATAGTCGACGAAGTCGACGATCTCGCGCCGCGGAACGGTGTCGCTCATTCCGGCGAGAGCTGTGTCGACGCGCTCGGTCTGGAGCGAGGGGAGCATCTGGGCGAAGGCGATTTCCTGCCACTCGACCTTGAGGCCGAGCTCTGCGGCAATGGCCTCGCCGAGGTCGATGTCGAAGCCGGTCAGCTTGCTCGTGGCGGGATCCTTGTAGGTGATCGGCGGATAGTTCGGCATCGTCGCGATGACGAGCTTGCCGGCCTGCTTGACCTTCGTGAGCGAGTCGTCGGCATGGGCAACTGAGCAGGCGAGCAGCGCTGCCAACCCGGCGCCAAGGGCAATCGATCTTTTCATGGGGCTTTCCTCCTGCTCGGTCACTTCAGGACCGCTTTGATAAAGTTCTGTGTCCGGGGGTGCTGCGGATCGACGAGGATGGCGCCGGGGGCACCTCGTTCGACGATGGCGCCCTGATCCATGAAGACGACATGGTCGGCGACCTCGCGGGCGAAGGCGAGCTCATGCGTCACCACGATCATGGTCATTCCGGAGCGGGCCAGATCGCGCATGACGTTCAGGACTTCACCCACCAGTTCGGGGTCGAGCGCCGATGTCGGTTCGTCGAAAAGCAGCAGCTTCGGCTGGATTGCCAGCGCGCGGGCGATCGCGACGCGCTGCTGCTGGCCGCCGGAGAGTTCACTGGGATAGTTGAAACGCTTATCGGCGAGACCGACCCGCTCAAGCAGCGTCACCGCTTCCTTCTCGACCTCGCGCCGCGGTCTGCCCTGGACCTTGATCGGCCCGAGCATCACGTTTTGCAGTGCCGTCAGATGCGCGAAGAGGTTGAAGCGCTGGAAGACCATGCCGGTCATCAGCCTTTGCCGGGCAACCTCCTTGTCGGCGAGCTCCAGCAGGTGCTGTTTGGTGCGATGATAGCCGATGAGCTCGCCGTCGATGACGATCGCACCGGAATCGGGGCGCTCAAGCTGGTTGATGCAGCGCAGGAACGTGCTCTTGCCCGAGCCCGAGGGGCCGATGATGCAGGTCACCTCGCCGCGCGAGACCGCAAGCGAGACGTCCTTCAGTGCTGCGAATGTTCCGAAGACCTTGTTGACGCCGGCGGCGCGGACCATCTCGTTCATGATGGCCACCTCACGCCGACGCAGCCGGAGCGGGCACCCCGTTGCGCCGGGTATAACCCTTGGAGAAATAGCGCTCGATGAAGTGCTGGCCGATCTGGAGCAAGGTCACGACCGCGAGATACCAGCACGCGGTGACGATCAGGAGCTCGATGACGCGGCCATTCGCGTAATAGACGTCCTGTGAGTTGCGCAGGACTTCGCTATAGCCGATCACGCTGGCGATCGAGGTCAGCTTGACCATGCTGATGACCTCGTTGCCGACCGGCGGCACGATGACCCGCATCGCCTGCGGCAGCACGATGTAGAACAGCGTCGCCAGCGGCGTCATGCCGATGCTCTTGCTCGCCTCGACCTGGCCCGTATCAACCGAGAGAATGCCGCCGCGCACGACCTCCGCCGTGTAGGCGCCCTGATTCAGGCCGAGCCCAAGCAGCGTCGCGACGAAGGGTGTCATCACGTCGACCATGCGGGCTTCGAAGAGTCCGGGGATCGAGATGGTGGGGAAGACCAGAGCGAGGTTGAACCAGAGCAGAAGCTGGAGCAGCAGCGGCGTGCCGCGAAAGAACCAGATATAGGCGACCGCGCAGCGGCTGATCACGGGATTGGGCGACATGTACATGATCGCGAAGATCACGCCGAGCACGATGCCCAGCGCCATCGCGTACAAGGTCATCCAGATCGTGTTGAGAAGGCCGAAGAGGATGGCCGGGGCCGTGAAGAACTGGCCAACGATCTTCCATTCGATCTGGCCCTCGGAGAAGGCCTTGGCGATGAAGGCCAGGGCGACGACGATCAGGGCGACGCCGACGACGCGGCCGTAATGGCGTCTGCGGATCGTGGGAAGCGCCGCGACCTCCAGGATCTCGTCGCCGTAAATCGCGCCCTTCCGGCAAACAACCCTGTCGGCAGCCATTCATCCCCCCGATCTTCCCGATCGTTGCGGGAGCCATAACAGGCGGTAGATGGACTGTAAATTCCAAATCAAATATTTTTGTCTAATCTGAGGCATGGGTGTCAAGCGCGCTGCCTCGCGCTTGACGCGCTAGGATTCTTCGAGAGGAGCGGCCTCAATGAGAGAGCACGCTGCCGCATTCACCCTGTGATCCCGAGTGCTTGTGTGTGCTCAAATGGGCAAGAGCKCCCGGCCGGTCGAGGCCGCCGTCGGCAATCCAGGCGTCGGTGCTCTTCGCCGCCCGTTCGATC
>NZ_JBFTLD010000069.1:0-25569 GCF_056396265.1 Allobosea sp. 05T422_2
GTCGAGGAAGGACGAGAGGATGCCGGTCAGCCAGAAATAGGCGACGTTGTTCGGCGTTCCGTCCGCATGCGTCACCAGCGCGACGAGCGGTGCGAACGCCCCGTCCTTGCCGGCCTGCAGCATCGCCAGCACCGGGATGATGCAGACGAAGATGCCGGCAAAGAGCTTGGCGACCTCCTTGATGGGCCCCCAGCTGAATTCATTGCCGGCCCGCACGGGCTTCGGCGTCAGTACCAGCGAGAGACCCGCGAGGCCGAGCAGGATCGCGTCGCGCACCAGATTCTGCAGCTCGACATGAACGCCATGGATGTCGAAGACAGTGCCGGGCTTCCAGTTCGCCGACATCAGGATGGCGAGGATGACGCCGCCGAGCAGGGCGATATTGACCTTGCCGAAGAGCCTGATGGCACGGTCCGGCGTCGGATCCTTGAGGGCTGGAGCCCCCTTTTCCTTGCTGAAGAAATAGCTGTCGAGCGCGAAGAACAGTGCCAGCAGCACAGCGACCGCAAAGCTGGTTTCCGGCAGGAGGTGCTGGGTCGTCCAGAAGAAGCTGACGCCGCGCAGGAAGCCGAGAAAGAGTGGCGGATCTCCGAGCGGTGTCAGGGAGCCGCCGATATTCGAGACCAGGAAGATGAAGAACACGACGACATGGACGTTGTGGCGGCGGTCGTCATTGGCGCGTAGCAGCGGCCGGATCATGATGATCGAGGCGCCCGTCGTGCCGACCACGCTCGCCATCGCGGTCCCGATCGCCAGCAGAGCCGTATTGGTCGCTGGCGTACCGCGCAGATTCCCGGTGATCAGGATGCCGCCGGCAATGGTGAAGAGCGCGAAGAGCAGGATGATGAAGGGGATATATTCGAGCAGCGCGGTGTGAAGCAGTGATCCGAGCGCCGGATCGAAGCCACGGAAGAGGACCAGAGGCACCAGCACGAGCGCTGCCCAGAAGGCTGCGAACTTGCCGTAATTGAGCTCCCAGACATGCGGAAACAGGATCGGTCCGAGGGCGATCGAGAGCAGCATGCCGGCAAAGGGAAGAGCCCAGGCCGCACCGAGCGTCGCCCCGCCGATATCGCCCGCCGCGAACGCGAGGCTGGGAACCAGGCACAGCGCCAAGGCTGCACCCGCAAGCGAAATCACTGACTTCAAGGACCCGCTCCCCCAATCCCGATATCGAGCGGTTTCCGTCATCGCCCGGTTGTGTTGTCGCGTAAAGCCTGATCGGAGGGCTAGCAACCTCACGGCGAAATGGCATAGCTGCGCAATCCTGCCGATAGGGCGTGATTCAGATGGGGCCTCGACGATGCAACCGGCTTTCTCCGCACTGTTCGGCCTGGGCCTTCTGGCGGCGTCTTCAGCTTCGGCCTTCGCCCAGGTCGCGGTCGAGGAGATCAAGGCCCAGCTCTTCCTCGAGCGCACCGGCAGGCTCTCGGAGAATCTGGTCGGGACGAAGAAGGCGCTCCACAATGCAGTGATCGGCGAGGGCGAAGCCGGCGAGCCGGCCGATGCGCTGCTGGTGACGCTTTCCTTCACCGGCGCGAAGAACACCAAATCCTCGGACAAGATCGCGCGCGACCTCGCCTCGCTCACCGTCAGGCAGAAGGCGAAGACCGGCGAGAGGATCCTGCTCAGGCGCGTCTATGGCGGGTTCCTCTTCGGCGAAGAGGGGCGCATCCACAAGGCCTTCCTGCTCGACAGCGCCACCTGCTCTCCGCTTGAGATCGAGGTGAAGGTCGGTCGGAGCCGCAAGGAAGCGAAGCTGGATTTCTCCTGCAGCGAGTAGGGTGCGGGGAAGATTTGTTATGTCACGGTTCATTCTCGTGGAATAATCTCCTCAATGCGGCGTCCCGCCCGCAGCCTGATTCGGGACCGACCATGTGCCGTTTCCTCGCCTATTCTGGCGTTCCGGTCTTTCTTGAGGATTTCGTCGCCTCGCCCTGCCATTCGCTGATTCACCAGTCGCTCCATGCCGAGGAGAGCAAGACCGGCACGAATGGCGACGGGTTTGGCGTCGGCTGGTATGGCGAGAAGCCGGAGCCCGGGCAGTATCGCGAGGTCCGTCCGGCCTGGTCCGACGAGAACCTGCTCTCGATCGCCCGTCAGGTGCGCTCGCATCTCTTCTTCGCCCATGTGCGCGCTGCGACCGGTACGGCGACGACGCGGGCCAATTGCCATCCCTTCGTCCATGGCCGGCATCTCTTCATGCATAACGGCCAGATCGGCGGCTACGCCCTGATCCGCCGCAAGCTCGAGAGCCTGATTCCCGATTCGCTCTATGCCGCCCGTGTCGGCACGACGGATTCGGAGGCGATCTTCCTGCTGGCGCTCGCCCGCATGGCGGACGGCTATTCGCCCGGCGAGGCGTTGGCCTGGACCTTGGGGGAGGCGCTGGCCCTGATGCAGGCGGCCGGCATTCGCGAGCCCTTGCGCTGCGCCGCCGCGCTCGCCGATGGCGAGACGATCCACGCCGTGCGCTGGTCTTCCGATACGCGGCCGCCGACGCTCTATATCTGCAACCGCAGCGACAGCATCGTCGTCGCGTCCGAGCCGGTCGATGCCGCGCGCGACTGCTGGCAGGCGCTCGGATGCAATTCGATGGTGTCTGTAAAATCAGGCGCGATCACGGTCAGCCCCTTCGAGGTCGGGCTTCGGCGGGCAGCCTGAGCCCGCCATCGCTTGCGTCCGCGCGCCGGCTGCGTCACATCGCGCCATGCGCGATTTCGATACCCCGCTTCCGATCGATGCCGTCCTGGGCGATCTCGCCGCGGCGCTCCGTGCCGGCCCGAATGCGGTGCTGGTCGCTCCTCCCGGCGCCGGCAAGACCACGCGTGTCCCGCTCGCCCTCCTCGACGAGCCCTGGGCGGCTGGCGGCAAGCTGATCATCCTCGAACCGCGCCGGCTCGCGGCTCGCGGTGCTGCCGGCCGCATGGCGCAGACGCTGGGGGAGCGCGTTGGCGACACGGTTGGCCTGCGTGTCCGGCTCGGATCGAAGATCGGGCCGAAGACGCGGATCGAGGTCGTCACCGAGGGGGTCTTCGCCCGGATGATCCTCGACGACCCGGCACTCGACGGCATCGCCGCCGTGCTCTTTGACGAATTCCACGAACGCTCGCTCGATGCCGATTTCGGCCTCGCCCTCGCGCTCGACGCGCAAGGCGGACTGCGCGAGGACCTGCGCATCCTGGTGATGTCGGCCACGCTGGACGGAGCGCGGGTCGCAAAGCTGCTCGGCGCCGCGCCGGTCATCGAATCGCAGGGCCGGGCCTATCCTGTCGAGACACGCTATCGCGGCCGGGATCCGCTGAAGCGGATCGAGGACCAGGTCACCGAGGCCGTGCAGCAGGCCCTGAACGAGCAACCGGGCTCGCTCCTCGTCTTCCTGCCGGGACAGGGTGAGATCAGGCGGGTCGAGGAGCGGCTGCGCGAACGGCTGCGCGATCCCGCGGTCGAGATCGCGCCGCTCTATGGCGCGCTCGATCAGGCCGAGCAGGATCGCGCCGTGCTGCCGGCACCGGCCGGACGTCGCAAGATCGTGCTGGCGACCTCGATCGCCGAGACCTCGCTCACCATCGAGGGGGTGCGCGTGGTGGTCGATTCGGGCCGCGCGCGCGTCCCCGTCTACGAGCCCGATATCGGCGTGACCCGGCTCGAGACCCGCCGGGTCAGCCGCGCTGCGGCCGACCAGCGCCGCGGCCGCGCCGGCCGCACCGAACCGGGCGTGTGCTACCGCCTCTGGGAGGAGGCTGGTACTGGCGCCCTGGAAGCCTTCGCCCGGCCTGAAATCCTCTCTGCGGATCTCGCGCCGCTGCTGCTTGATTGCGCCGCCTGGGGCGTCGCCGATCCGACATCGCTCGCCTTTCTCGACCAGCCGCCGGCGCCTGCCCTGAAGGAGGCGCGGGCGCTGCTGCTCAATCTTGGCGCACTCGCCGATGACGGCCGCATCACCGCCGATGGCCGGGCCTTGCAGGCATTGCCGCTGCCGCCGCGCCTCGCGCGCATGGTCGTCGTTGCCGCGCGCTTCGGTCAGGCCAGGGCGGCGGCGGAACTGGCGGCGCTGCTGGTCGAGCGGGGGCTCGGCGGGGATGCGACGGATCTCGCCGAGCGGGCCGAGCGCTTCGGGCGGGAGCGCGGTGGTCGTGCCGCCGATATGCGCCGCCTCGCGGAGGGCTGGGCCCGGTTGGCGGAGAAGGCGAGCCCGCCCGGGTGCGACGCGACGGGATCCATCGGCTTCCTGCTCGCGCTCGCCTATCCCGATCGAATCGCCAGGCTACGCGCAGCGGGCTCGGGCCAGTATCTCCTGGCCAATGGCCGCGGTGCGGCGCTTGAGCCGGCGCAGCGCCTCGCCCGCGAGCCCTGGATCGTCGTGGCCGACATGACGGGCATAGCGCAACAGGCCCGAATCCTTGGGGGTGCCGCAATCGGTGAAGACGAAGTCCTGCGTCAGGCCGCCGAAGGCCTGGCGTCCTTCGGCCTGGAGGAGCGGACGGAAACGATCTTCGACCGCAATGCCCGCGCCCTGCGTGCGCGTGCGGTCAAGCGCTATGGCGCCATCAGCCTGTCGGAACGCCCGCTTGCAGTCGAGGCAACGTCGGAGAACGCTGCGATCCTGGCGATTGGTGTGGCGACGCTGGGCGTCGGGTTGCTGCCATGGACGAAGGCACAGCAGCAATTGCGGGAGCGGACCGCCTTCCTGCGTCAGGCCGGAGTCGGCACAGAAAGCGAAAATCCCTGGCCCGACCTGTCCGATGCCGGGCTCGCAGCCGAGCCGGAACTCTGGCTTGCGCCCCATATCGAGGGGCGAACCTCGCTCGCTGCGATTGCGCCGGCCGACCTCGACGCGGCACTGGCCAGCCTGCTGCCCTGGGATCTGAAACGCCGGCTCGATGCCGAGGCGCCGACGCATTTCGCTGCACCGACCGGCTCCCGTCTCGCAGTGGACTATGCGGCCGAGGCAGGGCCGACGATCTCGGTGCGCGTGCAGGAGCTTTACGGGCTTGCCCAGCACCCCTCGCTCGCGGCCGGCCGCGTGCCGCTCGTCCTGGAGTTGCTGTCGCCGGCGCATCGGCCGATCCAGGTCACCCGCGACCTGCCGGGTTTCTGGCGCGGCTCCTGGGCCGCGGTGAAGGCCGACATGAAGGGCCGCTATCCCCGCCATCTCTGGCCGGACGATCCAGCCGCAGCGCTGCCGACGACGCGAGCGAAGCCCCGCGGCACCTGAGGCCGCCTCAATTCCCCATCCGGTCGCGCCACTGTCTCTCACCCGAGAGGCAGGACACGCGCGGCTCCTTCGCCTGCGCCTTCTGGATGGTGGCCTCGGCAGCCGGGGCCTCGGCAATCTCGCGCACAAGCTTGGTCCGGGTCGCATCGACGAACTGGTGACGTTCGCGGATCGGGATCACGAAGGCGCCGACGCCGGTGACGACACAGTCTTCGTAATAGACGTCGAGATTGTCGATATCGAAATAGCTCGCCTGCTTCAGCATCACCGGCAGGCCGTTGATGCTGATGCCCTTGTCGCGGGCATCGTCGCGCGCCGCGGTAACGGGGCGCCCGTCATTGTTGGCGCCGTCGCCCGAGATGTCGATCACGCGGCGCATCGCTGTGACATTGGCCTGATCGAGCAACTGCATGCCGAGATCGATCGCGCCCGAAATCGACGTCCGCCGGCCGCGCCGTGTCTGAGCCTCGCCCAGCTCCTCGGCAAAGGCGATGGCCGATTGTGGCGTGTCGATGACCGTCCAGGGCTTGACGATATGCTGGAAATTGCCGCCGGCCCATTCGAAATAGGTCACGGCGATCTTGCCGAGCGCGCCTTTGGCGATGGCGTCGTGCAGCTGTTTCGAGCGAAAGGCCTCGATATAGCCGCCGCGCTGCAGCGCGAGCTCGTCGAGATCCATCGAGTAGGAAATGTCGACCGCCAGCACGAGGGCGAGATCGACCTCGTCGGGCGGGGCGGCCGCCGGCTGCGCATTCGGCGCCGTGCCCGTCCAGAAGCCGGCCGCCGCAAGACTCAAGAGACCGAACAGCCCATGCCGCATCGCCACCTCCGCCATCAGGGCGCGGCGGAAGTGTGCACCTCGTTTCGGCTCTCGCCAAGAATGATTTATCGGCAGGCTCAGCCCGCGCGGCGGGCATCCACGATGGCGATCGCGGCCGCGACCGCCTCCTCGACCGTGAGCGCCGAGGTGTCGAGGATATCCGCGTCCTCAGCTGCCTTCAGCGGGGCATCGCTGCGGCCGGAATCGCGGGCATCGCGACGCCTGATATCGGCCAGAATGCCCTCGAAGGAGGCAAGCTCGCCGCGTCCGGCCAATTCCTTGTGGCGCCGGGCCGCCCGCACCTCCGGCGTCGCGGTGACGAAGAGCTTGGCCGGAGCCTCGGGGCAGATCACCGTGCCGATATCGCGCCCGTCGAGAACGGCCCCGCCCGGCTGCCCGGCGAAGCGGCGCTGACGGTCGATCAGCCCCTTGCGGACCGCCGGCATCGCCGCAACGACCGATGCGGCCTCGCCGATCTCGCGGCCACGCAGGCTGTCCTCGGCGAAGGCCTTTTCATCGAACGTCGAGACGATCGCTGCAGCGGCCTCGTCATCGTGGATATCCTTGCCCACGTCCCGCATCGCGCGGGCCACCATGCGATAGAGCAGGCCGGTATCGAGATAGGGCAGGCCGTAATGGGCCGCGAGCCGCCGCGCCAGCGTACCCTTGCCCGAGGCGGCAGGACCATCCACGGCGATGACCAGGCGCTTGCGCATCGCGGCAGGGCTCATGCGATCTCAGCGCCCAGCCCGTTCATCAGGCTGATGAAGGTCGGGAAACTGGTCGCGATCATCGCACCGTCATCGACCTGCATCGGTTTCTGCGTCGCCAGCCCCATGACGAGGAAGCTCATGGCGATGCGGTGATCGAGATGGGTTGCGGCCGTGCCGCCCCCCGTGACCTTGCCGTTTCCGCCCTCGACGACGAGGTCGTCGCCTTCGATCCGGCAGGTCACGCCCGCGGCCTTCAGCCCGGCCTCGACAGCGGCGAGCCGGTCCGATTCCTTGACGCGCAGCTCCTGAAGCCCCCGCATCCGGGTCGTGCCGCTGGCAAAGGACGCGGCGACCGCGAGGACCGGATACTCGTCGATCATCGATGGCGCGCGCTCCGGCGGCACCTCGACGCCCGTGAGGGCGCCGGAGCGGACGCGCAGCGTCGCTACCGTCTCGCCGCCCTCATTGGCTTCGCTCTCGACCGTGATGTCGGCCCCCATCTCGCGCAGCGTGGTCAGCAGCCCGCTGCGGAGCGGATTGGTCATGACGCTCTCGATCAGGATGTCGGAGCCCGGCACGATCAGCGCTGCGACCAGCGGGAAGGCGGCGGAGGACGGGTCGGCGGGCACCACGATCGGCGCCGCCTGCAATTCGGGCTGGCCCGTCAGCACGATACGGCGGCCATGGGCCCCCTCGGGGGTCACCCGCACCTCGGCACCGAAATGCGCCAGCATCTTTTCGGTATGGTCGCGCGTCGCTTCGGTCTCGATCACCGTGGTCTCGCCCGGGGCGGCGAGGCCGGCGAGCAGCACGGCCGACTTGATCTGCGCCGAGGCGACGGGTGTGCGATAGGTGATCGGCAGCGCCTCCTTCGGCCCGCGGATCGTCAATGGCACGCGCCCGCCCTCTTCCTGCGACAGGATGGTGGCGCCCATCAGTTCGAGCGGATCGAGGATACGCCGCATCGGCCGTTTCCTGAGCGAGGCGTCGCCGTCGAAGGTGGTGGTGATCGGGTGCGCGCCGCAAACGCCCATCATCAGGCGAGAGCCGGTGCCGGCATTGCCGAAATCGAGCAGGCCGGCCGGCTCCCTCAACCCGCCGACGCCGACGCCCTGTACGCGCCAGGCGCCGGGGCCGTCATGATGCACGATGGCGCCCAGCGCCCGGGCCGCGTCGGCTGTGCGCAGCACGTCCTCGCCTTCGAGCAGTCCGGTGACCTTGGTCTCGCCGATGGCGAGCAAGCCGAAGATCATCGCGCGATGCGAGATCGACTTGTCGCCGGGAACCCGGACACGGCCGGAGAGCGGGCCGGAGGCCCGGGCGGTGACGGGAGTTGGGTGCTGCGCGTGGGCCACGTCGATCGTCTCTGGCTGCTTGATCTTGGACGCTGGCTGCCTAGCATGGCCACCCGTCGCGCGCCACGCGCGAGACGCGAATCAAATCAGCATTTGACAGGGCCGGCCGGCACGACTAACGGACGCGCCTGCTTTTCAAAACATGAATGAATGAAGGTCCGACGCAGTGGCGAAACCGGAACTTGGTACCAAGCGCGTTTGCCCGACCACGGGACGCAAATTCTACGACCTGAACAAGGACCCGATCGTCTCGCCCTATACGGGGCAGGCTTTCCCGCGTTCGATGTTCGAGCCGCAGGCCAAAGCGGCGGCGGTTGTCGCCAAGGAAGCGGATGACGAGGACGAGACCGAGGCCGCTGACGGCGCGGTCGAGCTTGTCTCTCTCGATGAGGCCGATGCCGAAACGAGCGAGAAGGACGCGGTTGTCACCAGCGAGGACGACATCGAGGTCGAGGACGACATCGCTGCCGAGGAAGACGACACGTTCCTGGAAGAGGACGAGGAAGGCGACGATGACGTCTCCGATCTGATCGATGGCGACATCGAGGGTGACGAGGACGTCTGAGGACAAAAAATATTTCTGCGATATAGGTGCTTGTGTCTTCTGCCGAGCCCGCCTATAGAGCCCTCCGTCGCGACAGTGACGACGCGGACATCGCCGGGCTTCGAAGTTGAAGCCACTCCTGCGGTGTCCGGGAATTTGCCGGTTGACCCCCAAATCAATCGGCCAGCGTGGGGCCATAGCTCAGTTGGGAGAGCGCTTGAATGGCATTCAAGAGGTCGGCGGTTCGATTCCGCCTGGCTCCACCAAATTTTCCGATCCGGATCACGAACTCACCGAGAGTAGACAGGTCGCATCTGCGGCCTTGATCGCCGGCCGCCGCGCTCGGCCCCAAGCTTTCTCAGAGTCCGCCGAACAGATCGTTCCTGAGAATCAGCTTCGCGGTCGCCCGACCATGCCGGCAATCTCAGCCCGAAGGCCCGACTCTCCGAAGAACCATCGATTCGCTGGTATGCGTCGGTGAGATCATTGATTCCCCCAATTTGTCATTGCCCCCTCAGTAGGGCAAAGGGCTTGCCTGCAATGGGGAGAGGCAGGCCATGCGATCGCAGATCAATGCGCGCCTGAAGCTGCGGCAGATCGAGATCGCCATTGCCGTGGCCGAGCAGGGCAGTTTCCTGGCCGCGGCCCACGCGCTCAGCATCACGCAGCCCGCAGTGTCGAAGGCGGTGCAGGATGTCGAGCTGATCGTCGGCCATCCCATCTTCGACCGGATGGCCCGCGGCGTGATGATCAATCCCTTCGGCCGTGCCGTTGTCGAGCGTGGCCGGGCCATGCTGTCGCTGGTCGAGCGACTCACGGACGATATCGGGCTGATCGAGCAGGGGCAGGCCGGCACGCTCGTCATCGGCGCCCTGCCGACTGCGGCGACGAGCGTGCTGCCGCCGACGCTCGGCCGGCTGCGCGCCTCCAATCCCGAGTTGAACATCAGGCTGGTGCAGGGGCGCACGGCGGAGCTGATGCCGCAGCTGGAGAGTGGCAAGCTCGATCTGATCGTCGGGCGGCTCTACGAGCTCGAAACCGCCCATGATGTTCACCGCGAGACGATCTATCACGAGCCGATCTCGGTCCTGGCACGGGCCGGTCATCCCTTGCTCGACCGCCCCGGCAGCGCGGGAGCGGAGCTCGGGAGGTTCGGCCTCGTACTGCCTTCGCTGGAACAGCGCCTCGGTCAGGAGATCGATGCGGTGATCGCCTATTCCGGATTGGAGATGCTGGCCGCGCCGCTGCGTTCGACCTCGATTTCCTTCATCCGCGAGCTCGTTCTGTCGAACGACTATGTCACCATCCTTCCGCGGTTGATGCTCGCCGGCGATCTCGGCCGCGGTGCCGTCAGGATATTGCCCGTTCCCATGGTCTCAGGCAGCCGGCCGGCCGGAATCATCACATTGCGCCATCGTCGACGGTCGCCGAGCGTCGGGGCCCTGCTGGCGGCGCTGCGAGACCATCTGCGCGAATTGCGGGCGACCGGCCTCCTCGACGAGGACGGCGCCTCGCCGGATATGCTCACCGGCATCTGATATTCCCGGCACTTATAGCTCTTGTGAACCAGCACATGAAGACGCGACGGGCATCCTGCGGATAGCGTTCCGGCGTCTCATCCGCAGGTTCGCAGCTCATGCTTCAACAGACGACAAGACAATGCGTATCCGAGCATTGCCTGGACATTCTCTTCCGCGAGGCGCGAACCTATTACGGTTGGCTGCCGAAGGCGGTGAGCGACGCGCAGCTGCGCGAGCTCTACGAACTCGCGCGGATGCCGCCGACGAGCAGCAATATCAGCCCCCAGCGCATCGTCTTCGTCGTCTCGCAAGAGGCCAAGGAGCGGCTGCGGCCCGGGCTGAAACCCGGCAATGTAGACAAGACCATGGCGGCGCCGGTGACTGCGATCCTCGGCATCGACAGCCGCTTCTTCGATCATCTGGAGCGCCTGGCGCCGCATGCGGTCGACAAGCGCGCGGGCTATCTCGCGGATCCCGACCTTGCTGCCCGGGCGGCCTTTCGCAACGCGACCCTGCAGGGCGCCTACCTGCTGATGGCGGCGCGTGCGCTGGGGCTCGATTGCGGCCCGATGTCCGGGGTCCTGCATGATGTCGTGGACGCCGAATTCTTTCCAGGCGGTGAGGTCAGGTCCAATTTCCTGATCAATATCGGTCATGGCGACCCGGCGAGCGTCAGGCCGCGCGCCGCGCGGTTCGACTTCGACGATATCTGCCAGATTCTCTGATCGCGGAGGGCATCATGCTGCAAACCGTTTCTCCGCGCACCAACCCGCCGCGACTCTGCTTCATCGGCTTCGGCGAGGCCGGACAGGCCTTCGCCGGCGGCCTGCTCGAAGCCGGCATCGTCGAGATCGCCGCCTTCGACACCGCGGGTACGCAGGAGCGCGTCCGCAAGCCGGCAGAGCATCTGGGCGTCCGCCTCGCCGACAGCCTCGAGGCCGCGCTGGCCGGTGCCGATTTCGTATTCTCGGCCGTCACCGCAGCCGACAGTCTCGACGCCGCCCGCCAGGTTGCGCCGCATCTTGTATCCGGCCAGGTCTTCGTCGACGTCAATTCGGTCTCGCCCGGCCGCAAGCGCGAGGCGGCCGCAGCCTTTGCTTCGCCTGGTGCCTATCTCGATCTCGCGATCATGGCGCCGGTTCACCCCAAGCGCCACGCCACACCTTGCCTGGTCGCCGGCGGGGCGGCCGAGCGCTTCATCGCGATCTTCGGTGGCTTCGGCATGGAACTCGGGCCGGCGGGTCCGCAGATCGGCTCGGCAACGATCATCAAGATGATCCGCAGCGTCATGGTCAAGGGGCTGGAGGCGTTGACCTATGAGTGTTTCATGGCGGCGCGTGTCGCCGGAATCGACCCGGTGATCCTCGACTCCCTCGGGCGCAGCTATCCTGGCCTCGATTGGCCAAAAGTCGTTCCCTACAATGTCAGCCGTATGCTGCAGCATGGCGTCCGGCGTGCCGCCGAAATGCGCGAGGTCGCGCTGACGCTTCGCGAGCTTGGCATCGAGCCGGCCGTCACAGAGGGCGTCGTCCTCCAGCAGGAACGACTCGGGCGCCTGCCGTTGCAGGCCGAGCCCGAAGACGGCTTCGCGATGCTCGATGCCGTACGCGCCGCACTCTCCGGGCAGAAGCCGGAGCCCTCATAGTCGCGAAAGTTATAGCTGAAGCCCGAAACACCGCGAAGACCGCTCCGGGCGAAGCCGATACCCAATAAGCAAGCAAGAAAATGCGCCGGCGCAGCAAGCCGGCGCGACCGGCCTCGCCGGAAGGGGAGACAGACGATGGACCAGGACATGCGCGACCCGATCGCGCCAGCAACTGCAAGCGCATCGCCCGATGTCTTGCCGCGGAACCGGAACCTCTACATCAACGGCAGCTGGCGCGAGGCGGCCGAGACCGGCGGTCTCGAACTGACCAGCCCGGCGACGGGCGCGTCGCTCGGCTTCGTCGCGCAGGCTGGAAGCCGTGATGTCGATGCCGCGGTCCGGGCCGCTGGCGCCGCCTATCGCGGCTGGCGGAACGTCGCCCCGGCCGAGCGCGCCAAGATCCTCAGGCGAATCGCCCAGATCGTCCGCGACAACGCGCGGGAACTCGCGCTCATCGACGCAATCGACGGCGGCAATCCGGTCCACGAGATGCTCGGGGACGTTGCCAACGCCGCCTCTCAGCTTGATTTCTTCGCCGGCCTCGTCACCGAGATGAAGGGCCAATCGGTGCCGCTCGGCCGGGAATCGGTCAATTTCTCGGTGCGCGAGCCGCGCGGCGTCATCGGCCGCATCATCCCGTTCAACCACCCGTTCATGTTCTGTGCCGCCAAGTCGGCTGCGCCGCTCGCGGCTGGCAACACCGTCATCGTCAAGCCGCCGGACCAGGCGCCGCTGAGCGCGCTGCGCTTTGCCGAGCTGATCGACGGGGTGCTGCCTCCCGGCGTCTTCAACGTACTCCCAGGCGGTCGCGAGGCCGGAGCGGCGCTTGCCGCCCATCCAGGCGTCGCGATGATCTCGCTCATCGGCAGCGTCCAGGCCGGGCGCGCCGTCATGAAGGCCGGTGCCGATACCATCAAGCCGGTCCTGCTCGAACTCGGCGGCAAGAATGCGCTGATCGCGCTTGCCGATGCCGATCCCGACGAGGTCGCGGCCGCCGTGGTCGCCGGCATGAACTTCATCTGGTGCGGCCAGTCCTGCGGCTCGACCAGCCGGGCCTTCATCCACGAGGCAATCCACGACGCGGTCGTGGCGCGTATCGCCGAGCGTGTGAAGCAATTCCGCCCCGGCGATCCGACCGATCCGGCGACCACGATGGGCGCCATCATCAGCCGTGCCCAGCTGGACAAGGTGATGGGCTTCATCGCGGACACCAAGGCGGAGGGCGCGAGCCTGCTTTGTGGTGGCGGCCGCCCGCTCGATCCGGCGCTCGCCAACGGCAATTTCGTCGAGCCCACCGTGTTTACCGAGGTGACGCCTGCGATGCGGCTGGCGCGCGAGGAGGTCTTCGGACCGGTTCTTGCGGTCTTCCGCTGGTCGGACGAGGCAAGCATGCTCGAGACCGTCAACAGCGTCGAATACGGGCTGACCTGCTCGATCTGGACCAATGACGTCCGCAACGCGCACCGTCTCGCCGGCGAGGTCGAGGCCGGCTTTGTCTGGATCAACGAGGTCTCGCGGCATTTCCTCGGCACACCCTTCGGGGGCTACAAGCAATCAGGTCTGGGTCGCGAGGAATGCCTCGAAGAACTGCTCAGCTACACCCAAGAAAAGCACATCCACGTCAACCTGAAGCGGCCGGCAAGAAGCTGACAGGAGCGATCGGAAAGACCGCGTGACTGCTCGCGGGTCATAAAAATACATAAACGGAGGGAGAAACATGCGTAGTCTCACTGGCGCTGCCGCCCGTCTCGTCGGAGCCGGCATCGCGCTCTCGGCTTCTGCCGGCCTCGCCTCGGCGCAGGCGCCGGCCTACCCGTCCGACCGCATCAACATGACGGTCGCCTTTGCCGCCGGTGGCTTCGTCGATACCTTCGCACGCATTGTCGGCCAGAAGCTCAACGAGAAATGGGGCAAGGCGGTCACCGTCGAGAACAAGGCCGGCGCCGGCGGCAATACGGCCGCTGCAATCGTCGCGCATGCAAAGCCCGACGGGCTGACGCTGCTCGTCACCTCGACGGCGATCGCCATCAACGAGACGCTCTACAAGAAGCGCGACTACGCGCTCGATCAGCTCATCCCGGTTGCCATTGCGGTTTCGTCGCCGGAGACGATCGCGACGCATCCATCGAAGCCCGGCAATCTGAAGGACTATCTCGCCTGGGCCAAGAAGGAGGAGATCACCTTCGCCAGCGCCGGTGTCGGCTCGGGCTCGCATCTGGCGACCGAGTACTTCCTGAAACGCCTCGCCATGCAGCCGGCCTCGCATATTCCCTTCCGCGGCGGCGCGCTCTCGGTGCAGGCGGCACTCGGCAACCAGGTCGACATGGTTGCATCGTCCTTCGGCATCATCCCGCAGGTCGCGGAGGGTAAGCTCAAGGGACTGGCCGTTGCGAGCGAGACGCGTGTCGCGGCGATGCCCGATGTTCCGACCTACACCGAGTCCGGATTCCCCTTCGTCGCCGAATCCTGGGTCGCCGTGCTCGCCCCGGCCAAGACGCCGCCGGCCATTGTCGAGCAGCTCAACGCCGCGATCAACGAGATCGTCAGCGAGCCGCAGACGCGGGAGAAGCTCCTGGGCATGGGCTACCAACTCCATGTCCGCTCGGCTCCCCAGGTCGCGACCTATCTGAAGGCTGAGGTCGCCAAATGGGGCGAGATGGTGCGCACCGTCGGCGTGACCGTCGAATGACGCCGAGCCGGCCGCAACGCGCCGCCTCCCAAGCCAGGGCGAAAATGTCATGAGCCAGTCCGAGCCTCTCCCCCGGTGGAAACGCGCCGTGCGTTCTCCGCAGAATCTGGTCTCCGGCCTGATCCTCATCGCAGCGGCGACCGTCGTCGTGTTGATGCTCGGCAATCTCGCGCAGGGCACGCTGCGCGTCATCGGCCCGGCCATGGTGCCGCGCTGGACGGCGATCGCGATCGGCATCGGCGGTGCTGTCCTCGTCGTGCTGAGTTTCATCGAGGATGGCGACGCGCTCGAACGCTGGCATCTGCGCGGGCCGGCCTTCGTACTGGCCGGAATCGTGCTCTTCGCCGCGACGATCCGTGAGCCCGGCTTCATCGTCGCGGCGCCGCTTGCCATGCTCGTCGCCGGCTTCGGCTCGCGTGAGGTCAGGCCGCGCGAGCTCATTGTCTTTGCGCTGGCGATGACGGTCGCCTGTGCCCTTCTGTTCCGCTTCGCGCTTAACCAGCCGATCCCGATGCTGGTGCTCCCGTCGTTCTCGATCAACTTCTGAGGCGCGCATGGAACTCCTGCAGAATCTCGGCCACGGCCTCGGCATCGCGCTGTCGCCGACCAATATCCTGCTCTGCTTTGCCGGCTGCATGCTGGGGACGCTGATCGGCGTCCTGCCTGGGATCGGGCCGATCGCGACCATCGCTATCCTGCTCCCGCTGACCTTCGGGCTCGATCCTACCGCCGCGCTGATCATGCTGGCCGGCATCTATTACGGCGCCCAGTATGGCGGCTCCACCGCCTCGATCCTGCTCAATATCCCCGGCGAGTCGAGCGCTGTCGTCACCGCAATCGACGGCCATGAGATGGCGCGCCAAGGCCGAGCGGGCATTGCGCTTGGGATCTCGGCGATAGGCTCCTTCGTCGCCGGCACGATTGCGACACTGGTGATTGCCGCCCTCGCCGCGCCGTTGGCCAGCATCGCGCTGATCTTCGGGCCAGCGGAGTATTTTGCGCTCATGCTGATGGGGCTCGCATTCGCAGTCCTGCTAGCGCGCGGATCCGTGCTCAAGGCCGTGGTGATGATCCTGGTGGGCGTGCTGCTCTCGACTGTCGGGCCAGACCTGACAACCGGCCAGCTGCGCCTCACCTTCGGAGCGACCTGGCTCGCCGACGGTATCGAGATCGCCCTGCTCGGCATGGGGCTGTTCGGCATCGCCGAGGTTTTTCGCAGCCTCGAGCATGGCGAGTCACGGCAGGTACGCCAGACCCATATCGGCCGGCTGCTGCCTGGCCCCGAGGAATTGCGCGCTTCGGCCAAGCCGATCCTGCGCGGAACCCTGCTCGGCTCGATCCTCGGCATCCTGCCGGGCAACGGTGCCGTGCTCGCGCCCTACGCCTCCTACACGCTCGAGAAGAAGCTGGCCCGCGATCCGCGCCGGTTCGGCCGCGGCGCGATCGAGGGCGTCGCCGGGCCGGAATCGGCCAATAATGCCGGAGCTCAGACCTCCTTCATTCCGCTGCTGACGCTCGGTATCCCGCCCAATGCGGTGATGGCCCTGATGGTCGGCGCAATGACGATCCACGGCATCGTGCCTGGCCCGCAGATCATGACCAAGATGCCCGACCTGTTCTGGGGGCTGATCGCCTCGATGTGGGTCGGCAACCTGATGCTGCTGGTCATCAATCTGCCGGCGGTCGGGCTCTGGGTGAAACTGCTGAAAGTGCCGTATCGCCTGATGTTCGTCGGCATCGTCATTTTCTGCTGCATCGGCGTCTACTCGATCAACAACGAGCCGGCCGACATCCTGATCATGGGAGCGCTGGCCGTGTTCGGCTACGGCCTCACCAAGTTCGGCTTCGAGCCGGCGCCGCTGACCCTCGGCTTCGTGCTCGGACGCATGATGGAGGAAAACCTCCGTCAGGCACTGATGATCTCGCGCGGCAACCCCATGACCTTCGTCGAGCGGCCGATCGCCGCCATCCTCATCCTGATCGCGTTCGCCATGCTCACCGTCGCCATCCTACCGGCGATCCGTAAGGGCCGCGACGAGGTCTTCAGCGAATAAGCGCGACAGCCAGATGGACATGACCATGCAGACCGAGGGGGGCGCCGTGGCGCCGGCGACCGAAAGATGGGGCAGCGACGTCGTTGCCGAGACGATCAGGGCGCTGGGCTACAGATATGTCGCACTGGTTCCAGGCGCGAGCTTCCGGGGCCTGCATGACAGCCTGGTGAACCACCTCGGCAACCATGACCCGGCGATGATCATCTGCCTGCACGAGGAACACGCGGTGGCGATCGCCGACGGATTCTCGCGGGTGGCGCAGGAGCCGATGGCCGTCATCCTGCATTCCAATGTCGGGCTGATGCATGCGACGATGACGATCTTCAACGCCTGGTGCGATCGCCGGCCGATGCTGATCCTCGGAGCCACGGGCCCGGTCGACGCGCATCGCCGCCGGCCCTGGATCGACTGGATCCACACTGCGCGCGACCAGGGCGCGCTGGTCCGGCATTACACCAAATGGGACGACCAGCCGGCCTCGGCCGAGGCCGCGGTCGAATCCGTGCTGCGCGCCGACCAGATCGCGCGGACCGCTCCGACCGGCCCGGTCTATGTCTGCCTCGACGCCGAGATGCAGGAAAGCCGGCTCGACCGCGCGGTAAGGGTTCCCGATATCCGCCGCTTTGCGCCGCCGCGGCCGGCCGCGGCTCCCGCCGAGGACATCGCTCGGACCCTGGACATCCTGCGCAATGCGCGTGCGCCCCTGCTCCTGATCGGCCGGGTCTCGCGCCATGCCGGCGATTGGCAACGCCGTATCGCATTGGCCGAGCGGCTGGGGGCGACGGTTTTGACGACCACGCATAATGCGTCAGGCTTTCCGACCGAGCACCGGCTTCATGCGCTGGCCCCGGTCGGCGAGCGCCCGAACGACGCCGAGCAGCACTTGCTGCGCGAGGCCGATGCCATCGTCAGCCTCGACTGGCACGATCTGGCCGGCTTCCTCAGCGCCCGTTGCGGTGCCTCGCAGACGCAGGAGCCGCTGACGGCCGCGATCGTCCACTGCTCGCTCGACGGCCATGTCGCCAATGGCTGGAGCATGGACCATCAGGCATTGCCGGCCTGCGATGTCAGGATCGCGGCCGATCCGGATCGCTTCGTCAGCCAGTTGCTGGAGGCTGTCGGCACGGATTGGCAACCGGCGCCGTCACTGGTGTCCGAAGGCAGCCACTGGACGCAGACAGCCTCGGAGGGCCCGGACCGTACCGCGCCCTTCAACGCCGAACAGATGGCCTTCACGATCTCTGCCTTCGCGCGCGATCGGGAGGTGACGTTCGCCCGTCTCTCCTTCGGCTGGCCGCGCAGCGCCTGCCGGTTCCGCACGCCACTGGATTTTCTCGGCAAGGATGGCGGCGGCGCCGTCGGCACAGGGCCTGGCCACACGATCGGCGCCGCGATTGCGCTGAAGGGCAGCGGCCGGATGACGATTGGAGTCATCGGCGACGGCGATTACCTGATGGGCGTGAACGCACTCTGGACAGCCGCGCATCAGCGCGTGCCGATGCTGCTCGTCGTCGCCAATAACCGGTCCTATTTCAACGACGAGGTCCATCAGGAGCGCATGGCACGCCAGCGCGGCCGGCCGGTCGAGAACAAGTGGATCGGCCAGCGGCTGGATGACCCGGCGCCCGACATCATCGGGCTGGCGCGCGCGCAGGGTTTCGAAGGGGCTGTTTCGGTCCGTAGCGTCGACGAGCTGCTCGCCGAGCTGGAGCGGGGCGCTGCCGTTGTCGCGGCCGGCGGTCGCTACATCATCGATGCGCTGATCATCCCCGGCTATTCCGACCGATGAACGGGCCCCTGGGAGTGGACACGCGGCTCACCGTCGGCTGCGGCGCCTATGACCGGACCTGGCCGCTGATCGCGGGCATGTTCCGGCCGAAGGGCTATACGCTCAATTGGTCGGTGCTCCCGCCGGAGGAGGTCTTCCTGCGCGGCATGCTTGGAGGCGAGTTCGACATAACCGAGATGTCGCTCTCGACCTACCTCCTGCTGCGCTCGCGCGGCACCTGTCGCTATCTGGGGCTGCCGCTGTTCGTTTCGCGCAAATTTCGCCACAGCGCGCTCTATGTCCGCAGCGATTCCGGGATCGAGCGGCCGGAGGATTTCGCCGGCCGGCGCGTCGGCGTCCCGGAATATCAGCTCACGGCCAATGTCTGGGTGCGCGGCCTCCTCGCCGACGAATATGGCGTGCGGCCGGAAGCAGTCCATTGGATCATCGGCGGCATCGATGCGCCCGGTCGCGAGGAGAAGGTGCCGGTCACCCTGCCCGCCCGGTTCGAGACGACGCGGCTGCCCGCCGGCGAGACGCTCTGGCAGTGGCTGCTCGAGGGCAAGCTCGATGCCATCATCGCGCCGCGCGCGCCGAAGGCCTTCGCCGACGGGCATCCGGCGATCCGGCGGTTGTTTCCGGATGTTCCGGCGGCTGAGAGGGCCTATTTCCGAAAGACCGGCCTGTTCCCGCCGATGCATCTGATCGGCATCCGTTCCGACATCGCCGATCGCCATCCCGACCTGGCTGCGTCGCTGACCGTGGCCTTCGAGCAGGCCAAGGCCTTCGCCGCCAACGAGCTGCATCAGTTTGCCTATGACACGGCGATGCTGCCCTGGCAGGAGGCGGCGCTGCGCCAGACCGAAGAGGTCATGGGCAAGGATTACTGGCCCTATGGGATCGAGCCCAACCGCACGGCGATCGAGGCCATGGCCCGCTATTCCCGGGAACAGGGGCTTACCGACAGATGTCTCTCGATCCCGGAGATCTTTCCGAATCACTGCTGAGGGGACCCTCAGTGGCGCCAAGCACCAACGCCGCTCCGTCTGGCCGACAGGCGCAGTGAGCGAAGGCCAGTGCCGGGCAGATTGCCGCGCGCAGCTCAAGGACGGGATTCAGCGGCTGCTGAGTCCGACGCCAACGCGCGGATATTCGCCCGCGAAGGCTTGCTTCGCCTTGGCCATGACCACCCGCACCGCCTAGTATCGGGCAAATCGGCTCATGAAATGCTGGCGGCGGGTGCATGAATCGCTATCCGATGTTCAACCCGCAGCTGCTGCTCAGCTTCGTCGCGGTCTGCGAGAGCCAAAGCTTCACCCGCGCCGCCGACCGCGTGTCCCTGTCGCAGTCCACCGTCAGCCAGCAGGTCAGGCGCCTGGAGGAGATGCTGGGCAAGCCGCTCTTCGAGCGCTCCTCGCATCAGGTCGAGCTGACCGAGGAGGGTGGGCGGCTGCTGAGCTATGCACGGCGCATCATCGCCCTGAACGAGGAGGCGCATGACGCCTTGACCGGCTTCTGGCGCGACGGCGTGCTGCGGCTGGGCATGCCGGAGGATTTTACGGTCCCCACCGTCGACCTGCTGGCGGCATTCAGCCGTGAGCAGCCGCATCTGAGGCTGGACGTCACCAGCGGCCTCAGCGCCGATCTGCGCAGCGCCTATGAGCGCGAAGAGCTGGACCTGATCCTGGTCAAGCAGCGCCGCCGTCAGCCGCCGCGCGCGGCCAGGCTCGAACCGCTGCTATGGCTGGACAGCCAGGCGCACCCGGCCATCGAACGCTCGCCGGTGCCGCTGGCGGTGTTCCCGCTCAACGGTCTCTATCGCGAGGAGCTCTGCCAGGCGCTGGACAGCCTCGGCATTCGCTGGCGTGTAAGCTACAGCAGCGCCAGCCTGGCTGCCCTCGCTGCCGCCTCCGCCGCCGGGCTGGGCGTGACGCTGCTGCCGGCCGGCTGCCGGCTGCCCGACCACCGAACGCTGGGCGCGGCAGAAGGACTGCCGGAGGTGAACGATTTCGAGCTGGCGTTGTATTACCGCGACAACGCGCCTGCTGCGGCCATCGTACTGGCGGAAAGACTGGCCGAATTCTGCCGGCTGGAGCGATGAGTGGCCGGATTGCGCTGATGCGTGATCCCGACCGGCTTCATTGCCAAATCGAATAGTCAGCATTGGCAAATATCGCTGCCAACCCGGGCGGCCCATTCGTAATCTAGGGGCTGAAAAGACCAACCCCTGGGTTAAGGAAACGAACGTGGAAAGTGTCCATCAACACAGCCGCAGGAGCTTTCTCAGTCAGACTGGAAAACTCACCACCGCCTGCGCGGTCATCGGCTTGGCCAGCGGTGCTGCAAAGGCAGCACCGGCCAGCGCCGGCCGCCCGTCCGAGGCCGGCGCGAGCACGCTGACCGATCGGCATTACTACCTGAGCGACGTGCGGCTTGAAGAAGGCTTCGCGTATGATGGCGACACGGTCATCGGCACCCGCACCGCGCTCCACACGCTTGAGATCAAGGACGGCAAGATCGCCGCGCTGCACCCGGCAAACACCGCTCCGCCCGCCGGCGTGCCGCGCTATCAGGCGCATGGCCAGCTCATGCTGCCGGCGATGCGCGACATGCACATTCACCTGGACAAGACCTTCTACGGTGGCCCGTGGCAGGCGCCGCGACCGCGCCAGGGCAAGACCATCATGGACATGATCGCGCTGGAACAGACTCTGCTCCCCAAGCTGTTGCCGACCTCGCAACAGCGCGCCGAGCAGCTGATTGCCCTGCTGCAGTCCAAGGGCACGACCGTGGCGCGCAGCCATTGCAACATCGACCCGGTCAGCGGGCTGAAGAGCCTGGAGCACCTGCAGCGCGCGCTGGAGAATCACCGCAGCGATTTCAGCTGCGAGATCGTCGCCTTCCCGCAGCACGGCCTGCTGCATTCCCAGGTCGACGGCCTGATGCGCGAAGCCATGCAGATGGGCGTGCACTATGTCGGCGGCCTGGACCCGACCAATGTCGACGGTTCGATGCAGAAATCGCTCGACGCGATGTTCCAGATCGCTCTCGATACCGGCAAAGGCGTCGATATCCACCTGCATGAGACCAATCCGGCCGGTGTGGCCGCGATCAACCACATGATCGATACGGTGGAGAAGAATCCGGCACTGCGCGGCAAGGTGACCATCAGCCACGCCTTCGCGCTCACCACGCTCCCTCCGGACGCTCTGGCCGAAACCGCCTCCCGTCTGGCGGCGCAGCAGATGACCATCGCCTCGACGGTACCGATCGGCGGCCTGATGATGCCGCTGCCTCGGTTGAGCGAAGCAGGCGTCTTCGTGATGACCGGGACCGACAGCGTGATCGATCACTGGTCGCCGTTCGGTTGCGCCGACATGCTGGAAAAAGCCAACCTGTATGCTCAGCTCTACCGGGGCAGCGATGAGTTCCGGTTGTCGCGTGCCATGGCGATTGCCACCGGCGGGGTGCTGCCCTTGGATAATGGCGGCAATCGCGTCTGGCCAAGGGCCGGCGATGACGCAGCCTTCACGCTGGTCGGCGCCAGTTGCTCCGCCGAGGCGGTCGCCCGCCTGCCCGCACGCAGCGCCACGTTCCATCGCGGGCGCATGGTCTATGGCAGCGTCGGCAACGCCTGATAGCGGTGCGTCCTCGCCCTCCTGACCGCCTGCCCCGGGGCCGTCGGGAGGGGAGGCCGCTTGCTTGGTCGTGGCGTAGCGCGCCGGGCGGTCGGGCACGTCATCCCGTCGCGAAGAATGCCAGCCGGTTGAAGAGCGTGTAGTGCGCTTCGAAGACCATGATCGCGACGAAGACCATCAACGCCGCAGGCGGCAGCAGGATCGCGTAGGCGAGCGCAAGGCGCTCCCAGGCCATGTGCATGAAGACTGCGACGATCAACCCTGCTTTCAGCGCCATGAAGAGCAGGATCAGCGACCAGCGCAGATAGCCCACGAGGCCGAAGTAATCGACCATGTAGGAGCAGGCACTGAGGATGAAGAGCCAGGCCCAGACGACGAGATAGAGCCGGATGGGGTGCTGCTGCGTATCGCCGTGCGGAGTGTTTGATTGAGCCATGGCGACCTCACCAGAGATAGAACAGCGCGAAGATGAAGACCCAGACGAGATCGACGAAGTGCCAGTACAGGCCGGTGATCTCGACGATCTCGTAGCGGCCCTTCCGGCTCGTGAAGAACCCGCGGCGCTCCTGGTCGAAATCGCCGCGCCAGACCTTGCGCGCGATGATCAGCAGGAAGATCACGCCGATCGTGACATGGGTGCCGTGGAAGCCGGTGATCATGAAGAAACTCGATCCGAACTGCTCGGCGCCCCAGGGATTGCCCCAGGGACGGACCCCTTCCGCGATCAGCTTCGACCATTCGAAGGCCTGCATGCCGACGAAGGTTGCGCCGAGCAGTGCGGTCAGCAGCATCAGGATCGCCGTCTTCCGGCGGTCGCGCCGGTAGCCGAAATTGACGGCCATCGCCATGGTGCCGCTGCTGCTGATCAGCACGAAGGTCATGATGGCGATCAGGATCAGCGGCAGGTGGTGGCCGCCGATCTCAAGCGCGAAGACCTCGCTCGGATTGGGCCAGGGCACGACTGTCGACATCCTGACCGTCATGTAGGAGATCAGGAAGGTGCCGAAGATGAAGGTGTCGCTGAGCAGGAAGATCCACATCATGGCCTTCCCCCAGGAGGCCGTCCTGAACGCTCGCTGATCCGCGGACCAGTCCGCCTCGACACCGCTCCAGCCGGTGAGACCTATGCTTTCGGGCTTCAGGGCGGTTGGCGATAGCTCGTTCATCGGTCGCGCCTCCTAGCTCAGCAATCCGCGACAAATCTCGATCAGGTCGTCGGTCCAGCGCATCAGCAGGCTGAAGAGAATGAGCCAGACCAGCAGCAGGAAATGCCAGTAGATCGCGCAGAGCTCGACGCTGAGGCGCAAGGCGCCCGATGCCTGGGGGGTACTCTCGGTCGGCGCGAAAGACCGGGCCGTCGTCCGCCCCAGCGCCACGAGACCTCCAAGCATGTGCAGGCCGTGGATTGCGGTGACCAGATAGAAGAAGGCGCTCGCCGGGTTCGCCGCGCTGAAATAGCCGGCAGCCGCGAGTTCGCGCCAGGCCAGCACCTGTCCGGCGAGGAAGGCCAGCGAGCAGACCCCTGCAGCCAGCAGTCCGGAGCGGATGCTCGACGGTTCGTCGCACCGCGCGGCGATCACCGCCGAATGCAGGGCGACACTCGCAAGCATGAGCAGCCCGGTGTTGAACCAGAGCACGATCGGCATCGGCAGAGAGCGCCAGTCCGTCATGCTCATGCGCATTGAATAGGCGCTGATCAGGAGCGCGAAGAGCGAGCCGGCGAGGGCGAGGAAGGCGCCGAGGCCGAGCTTCGCGATCAGGAGGGATCGCGTCCCCGCATCTCCGGCCTCGTCGATGACCCCGACTTCGAGCCAGGGCTTGGCTGTCAGCCGCTGATGCGACAGCCACCATCCGGCGAGCGTTGCCATCAGGACCATGAACAGGAGGATGACGACCACGATGCTGCCCTCCTCACGCCGTTTGCGGATCGGGAGGCTGGTTCTGCGGCAGGAAATCCTCTGCGGCGCCGGGCACGCTGTAGTCATAGGCCCAGCGATAGACCACGGGCAGCGTCTTGCCCCAGTTGCCATGGGCCGGCGGTGTCTCGGGCGTCTGCCATTCCAGCGTGGTCGCGCGCCAGGGGTTGCCGCCAGCTGGCCGGCCTCGCTTCAGGCTCCAGGCGAGATTGAAGACGAAGACGAGCTGGGCGGCGCCGACGATCAGGGCGACGATGGTGATGAAGCCGTTCAGCGTCGCCGTCGATGCCGGAACGAAGGCCATGTCGCCGATCTCGTGATAGCGGCGCGGCACGCCCATCAGGCCGATATAGTGCATCGGGAAGAAGATCAGGTAGGCGCCGAGGAAGGTGACCCAGAAATGCAGTTTTCCGAGGGTGGTATCGAGCATCCGCCCGGTGACCTTGGGATACCAGTGATAGATCGCGCCGAAGATGACGAGGATCGGAGCGACACCCATCACCATGTGGAAATGCGCGACGACGAACATCGTGTCCGAGAGCGGCACGTCGACGACGACATTGCCGAGGAACAGCCCGGTCAAACCGCCATTGACGAAAGTGACGATGAAGCCGAGCGCGAACAGCATGGGTAAGGTGAAATGGATGTCGCCGCGCCAGAGCGTCAGCACCCAGTTATAGACCTTGATGGCGGTCGGGATGGCGATGATCAGCGTCGTGGTCGCGAAGAAGAACCCGAAACTGGGATGCATGCCGCTGACATACATGTGGTGCGCCCAGACGACGAAGCTGAGCGCGCCGATCCCCACCAGCGCCCAGACCATCATGCGATAGCCGAAGATGTTCTTGCGCGCATGGGTGCTGATCAGGTCGGAGACGATCCCGAAGGCCGGCAATGCGACGATGTAGACTTCAGGGTGCCCGAAGAACCAGAACAGATGCTGGAACAGGATCGGGCTGCCGCCGCGATAGGGGAGCTGTTCTCCCAGAGCCACGATGGACGGCATGAAGAAGCTCGTTCCGATCAGCCGGTCGAGCAGCATCATCACCGCCCCGACGAAGAGAGCCGGGAAGGCCAGAAGCGCCATCACGGTCGCGGTGAAGATGCCCCAGATGGTGAGTGGCATGCGCATCAGCGTCATGCCCTTCGCCCGGCCTTGCAGCACGGTCACGACATAGTTCAGCCCACCCATGGTGAAGCCGATGATGAAGAGGATCAGCGAGACCAGCATCACGATGATGCCCCAGGGCTGCCCGGGCGTGTTGGGGAGGATCGCCTGCGGCGGATAGAGGGTCCAGCCGGCTCCGGTCGCTCCGCCCGGCACGAAGAAACCGGCGACGAGCACCAGCACGGCAAGCAGATAGATCCAGTAGCTCAGCATGTTGACATAGGGAAAGACCATGTCGCGCGCGCCGAGCATCAGCGGGATCAGGTAGTTGCCGAAGCCGCCGAGGAACAGCGCGGTCAGCAGGTAGATCACCATGATCATGCCGTGCATGGTGATGAGCTGGTAGTAGCGCTCCGGGTCGATGAAGGAGACGAGGCCAGGGAAGCCGAGCTGCAGCCGCATCAGCCAGGACAGGACGAGGGCGACGAGGCCGATCGCCAGCGCCGTCAACGAGTACTGGATCGCGATGATCTTGGCGTCCTGGGAGAAGACATATTTCGTGACCCAGCTTCTCGGATGAT
>NZ_JBFTLD010000070.1:0-25512 GCF_056396265.1 Allobosea sp. 05T422_2
GGCTTAGAATTGATGTAAAATTTAATACATGGAGAAAGCGGCGGCAGTTCTCCTTTTAGACTTATTTCTGGCAAAATTATGGGGCGATGCGCTTTTAATTCAAGGATATTGTTATGATATTCGAAAATATACGTGAGAATCTGCCGCTCATGGCCGATCGGCGGCCATCCTTGACTCGCTCGGGAGCCGAAGAGATTTCGCGTCTCCGAGAGCAGCCTGCCGCCATCGTCATCATCGAAGCCAGGCAATTGATCCGTGATTGCCTGGCTTCATCCCTGCTCTCTCAAAGTCGTGATTACGAGGTCGAGACGTTTTCGTCGCTGGCGGAATGGCGTCGCGAGCGGTCGAGCCCGCCGAGACCGGGAACGGTGGTTTTGCGCTATGTGAGCGGTCCGCGCTGCCGCAAGGAGATCKAGCGGGAGATCGAGGACCTTGCCGCGGATGGCGATGTCTCGCTGGTCCTGCTTTCGGATACCGAGGACGTCGACGAGATGCTGGAGGCCATCGCGACCGGCGCGAAAGGCTATATCCCGACAACGCTTAGCCTCGACGTGGCACGCGGCGCGATGAGCCTGGTGCGTTCGGGCGGAGTGTTCATTCCGTCGGGGAGTCTGTTGTCGCGTCGCGCCGGCAAGCCGGGAGACCCGGTGGGGCCCCGGCAGATGTTCACACCCAGGCAGGCGGCAGTGCTCGAGGCCGTGCAGCATGGAAAGGCGAACAAGGTGATCGCCTATGAACTCGACCTGAAGGAAAGCACCGTCAAGGTTCATGTCCGCAATGTCATGCGCAAGCTCGGTGCGCATAACAGGACAGAGCTCGCGGTCCTGAGCTTCAACTTGCCGGGCTCCGGTCGGTAGGGCGGGGCAGAGGAAGAGCGCGCCCGACAGGTGATACCCGGCCGGGCGCCGGGATCGTGAGGCTCGCTCGAGCAGGATCGCTCAGCCGTGGCTCTGGTCGAGATGGCCGAGGTCGCGGCCGGGGTCGAGGCGGTCCCGCACGCGCTGCTTCAGCGCCTTCACGTCGGGGAAGCCGCCATCATTCTTGCGGTCCCAGATCAGCACGTCGTCATAATGGATCCGGAAGGTCCCGCCTGTACCCGGCAGGAGCGCGACTTCGCCAAGATCGGGGCCGAAGGTCGAGAGCAGTTCCTGGGCCATCCAGGCCGATCGCAGCAGCCAGTTGCACTGCGTGCAGTAGGTGATGGCAATGCGGGGGCGCTTCGTGTCCGACATGGCGGGAGCCTTGGCTTGCGAGCAGAGAATCCGTTCCGGGCTCGGAACGCTTGCGAGCGCTCATGCCAAAATACGCCTGACGGAACAAGCAACGCGACGACAGGGCTGATCCCGTCGTCGCGCAGGCGTGGGCCGGCCTGATCGAGGCTGGCCTCAGCTCACATCTTCTTGCCGTCCTTGTCGTACTGCTTGAGAAAGGCGGTGAGATCCTTGATCTCCTGTTCGTTCTTGATGCCGGCGAAGACCATCTTGGTGCCGGGGATCTTGGCCCGCGGATCCTTGATGTACTCGGCGAAGACGGTCTCGTCCCAGGTGATGCCGGAGTTCTTGTTGGCGTTGGAGTAGCTGTAGCCCTCGACGGAGCCGGAATGCCGACCGAAGAGACCGTTCAGGATGGGCCCCACCGTATTCTTGGCACTTTCGCCAAGCTGGTGGCAGGCGCGGCACTTGTTCCAGGAGCGCTCGCCGGCGGCGACGTCCTGGGCTTGGGCTGAATTCCCGAAGATCGCGGCAGCGATCAGGATCGTGGCGCAGGCAATCGCTTTCATCATGGTTCCTTCATCGGCAGCGGGCCGCACGGAATCGCGCGGCGGGAAATTCAGAATGCTTCTAATCGGCGCCTGGGCCAATCACGTGAACATGTCGGCGGTGATGCCGGCATACCAGCCGATGTTCTCGGCCTGGGTCTGCTTGCGCAGCTCGTCGCTCTCGTCGGGCTGCGAGACAAAGGTCTCGACAGCGGCGATTTTGCCGTCTTTCGGCTCATATCGACCGCCAACCTTGATGGCGTCGTCGGTGTCGACCAGGCTCCAGCAGGTGTTGACGTAGCGCGGCGGGAAGGTGCGCGACCCGGACAATTCGCCGCGGATGACCATGGCCGCGACCTTGGCCTGGCTGTTGGCCGAGAAGGCGGATTTCGGCATGTCGCCAGCGATGCAGGCATCGCCGAGGACGAAGATGGCGGGATCGGCTGCCGACTTCATCGTCGCGGGATCGATGGCGCAATAGCCGCCGGCGGGCGCAAGTCCAGCCTCGCGCGCGATCGCGCCCGCCATCTGGGCCGGGATGACATTGACGAAGGCACAGTTCTTGTAGGTTTCGAAGCCGGTCACCACGGTGTTGGTCTTGGGATCGACCGACTTGATGCCGTCATGCACCTTGGGGCCGAGCCACTCGATCATCGTGCCGTAGCGTTTCTCCCAGTCGGGTTGGAAGACGCCCTGCTTGGAGAAGCTCTCCTTCGGATCGAGGATGACGATCTTCGCCTGCTTGCGCCCGGTCTGCATCAGGACATGGGCGAACATCSAAGCACGCTCATAGGGACCTGGCGGGCAGCGATAGGGATTGGGCGGGGTGATCATCACGATCAGGCCGCCATCCGGCACCGCATCGAGCCGCTCCTTGATCAGCCGGGTCTGGCGGCCGGGCTTCCAGCCATGCGGCATCGCTTCCTCGGCCTCCTTCGACCAGCCCGGGACGGAATCATATTTGAGGTCGATGCCAGGGGAGAGCACGAGCCGATCATAGGGCAGGCGCTCGCCGGTGGAGAGCACGACCTCTTTCTTGTCGCGGTCGATCGCGGTGGCGCGGGCGCGCGCAAGCGTGATGCCGTTGTTCTTCGTCAGCGCGTCATAGCCATGGACGAGCTCGTCATAGCTCTTGAACCCGCCGATAAAGAGGTTGGAGTGAAAGCAGGTCTGGTAGCGCTCATTCTCCTCGACCAGCGTCACCGCAATGGCGCCATTGCTGTCTTTGGCGATGTAGCGGGCTGCAGTCGCACCGCCCGCGCCGCCACCGACCACGACGACGCGCGGCTTCGCCTGGCCGAGCACTGCGGGGGCGCCAAGGGTTGTCGCTCCGGAGAGCGCCAGCCCGGACAGAACCAATGAACGGCGATCKATCAGCATCTCTCTCTCCCCATTATCGTCAGTGAACCCGGTGATCCCTGATCCCGGCAGGCCTTCTGCGGGCCTATCCAACCTTCATGTAGCCAAAGCCCTTGGCCTGCAGCGCAGCCACGGCTGCCACGCCCGACGGCACGAAGCTGATAAACGCGGCATCGCGCGCCTTGGCCTTGTCGAGCTTCAGCCGATCGAAGGTGATCTCGCAGAGATGAACCTTGAGACCGTTCTTTGCGACATCCTCGATCCGCTCGAAAATCTTGGGCACCATGGCCTCGTCGCGCCAGCTGGTGTCGGTAAGGTCGTTCAGGAAGAACTTCACGCCCTGTCCATGCGCGACGACGACCAACTGCAGGGCGAACGGATCGGCACCATAGGCAGAGTAATGGTTTGCGATGTTGGTCAGCATCTGAACGAAGCGCTGCGGATCGCCGAAATCACAATGATAGACACAGGCGACATCGGCTTCCTTCTGAAGGTCGGTCAGCTTGAGGTCACGCGGCGCTGCCCCTGCTTGTGTTGCTGCTGCGGCAAGGCCGGAGGCCGCTGCGAGAAGCATGCTGCGACGAGTGGCGTCCGCTAATGAATGTGACATTTGGCCCTCCCTCGGGTTTCGCCGGCTTCCGGTCTATGGAGCTGGTTTGAGGCTGCCGTAATAGCTTGCCAGCGCCTCGACCTCTTCCTGGCTCAGGCGCCCGGCGATGGTGCGCATCACCTGGTTCTCTCGCTGCCGGTCCCTGTAGCTGTTCATCAGTGCGATGAACTGGTCGACGGGGACGCCGACGATGGCAGGAATTCCTCCATCATGGCGCCCGCTGGTCTGGTGGCAGGCGGTGCATTCCGACGAAAGATACTCGCCGAGCGCGCGATCGCCGGCCGCCTGTGCGCAGGACATCACGGGGATCAGCGCCGCAAAACCGACCAGGGCGGCCAGGGCCACCCGGGATGCGCACTTTGCGGTGGCGCAGCCTGTCCCCATCAATCCACCTTGGGGGCGGTCTTGGAATCGGGCGTCACATCCAGCACGGCGGCCCGCCCGGTGATCTTTACCTCGGCCTTGCAGTCCTTCATGCAAGGCTCCTTGCCCCAGAACGCCTTCTCGGTGGTTTCGCGGTCATCGTCATAGAAGGTCGACGCGTTCGGAAGTTTGACGCTGGTGAAATTCTTATCGGACAGCTCGAACTCCTCGTCCTTCACGATGTCGTTGAGGTAGAGCAGATAGGCTGTCAGGGCGTAGATCTCGTCCGGTGAGAGCGACTGCGCATTGCCATAGGGCATGGCGCGGCGGATGTAGTCGTAGACGGTGGAGAGATCGGGCCAGAACGAGCCGATCGTCTTCTCCGGACGGTCCGAGGTCAGGCTGCCCTGGCCGCCTGCCAGCACGGGCCAGCGGCCATTGCCCTGCCCGAACTCGCCATGGCAGCTCGCGCATTGCGTCTGGAAGATCTCGTCGCCCTGCTTCACCGTGCCCTTGCCGGGCGGCAGGCCCATGCCGTCGGGCCGCACGTCGATGTCCCAGGCCTTGATCTCTTCCGGCAGCGCCAGGCGGCCGAGATTGAGTTTCGCGTGCGCGGGCTGGCCGGCGGCATGCGGCACGGGCTTGGGCTGGGCCTGCTTCTGAGGTTGCGCGATCAACGGGCCGGCTGCGACGACGGCGAGCGCCGCGAAACCCGCAAGCAGGGCGAGCTTAGGCGATCTCGACATTCTCGGTCTCCCCATTCGCCCGGACGAGCCAGGTCTGAATGCCGTTATTGTGGTAGATGGAATTGACGCCGCGCACCTTGCGCAGCTCGTCCTTGGTCGGCTGGACATAGCCGGTGGAATCCATGGCGCGGGACTGGATCAGCAGTTCCTGGCCGGCCCAGTCGAAATCGACATAGAAGCGGGTCAGCGACTTATCGAGAACGGGGCCGTCGATGCGGGCACTCTGCCAGTTCTTGCCGCCGTCGAGCGTGACGTCGACACGCTTGATCGTGCCGCGTCCCGACCAGGCCAGCCCGGACAGCACATTGCGCCCCTTGTGCTTCAGCGGCGCCTGCGGCGAGGGATTGGTCACCACGGATTTGGCGTCCATGATGAAGGTGAAGCGGCGCGAGCGGCCATCCGCAAGAAGGTCGGTATATTTCGAGGTTTCCTCGCGCGCCATCCAGGGTTTGTCGCCGACTTCGATGCGGCGCAGCCACTTGACCCAGAGATTGCCTTCCCAGCCGGGGATGACGGCGCGCAGCGGATAGCCCTGCTCGGGCCGCAGCGCCTCGCCGTTCATGGCGAAGGCGATGAGCACGTCACCCAGCGCCTTCTCGAGCGCGAGCGAACGGTTCATGCCGGAGGAATCCGCACCTTCCAGCATCAGCCATTTGGCGGTCGACTTCACACCCGCTTCTTCGAGCAGGGCCTTCAGCGGCACGCCCGTATACATGACGTTATGGACCATGCCGTGGGTGAACTGGCAGCCATTGAGCTGCGCGCCGCGCCATTCCATGCCGGAATTGGCGGCGCATTCGAGGAAGTAAACGCGGTTCTGCCGCGGCATACGCCGGATGTCCTCCATGGTGAAGACCAGCGGCTTTTCGACCAGGCCGTGGATCAGCAGGCGGTGATTGGCCGGCTCGATATCGGCGATGCCGCCGTGATGGCGCTCGAAGCACAGGCCGGACGGCGTGATGATGCCGTCGAGTTCATGGAGTGGCGTGAAGTTGACCGAGGATTCCGGGGATGCCGTCAGCCAGGAGACGTCCCGGCGCATGACATGTTTCTMATGGCGCGAGGGCATTCCGTAGGGCCGCTTGTCGACGCCTTCGCCGAGATAGCGGTTCCAGTCCTGGACGTCGGTGATCAGCGGGTCGGGAGCCCCGGCGCGGGCACCGGTAGCCGAGGCGGCCAGCCCCGCGCCAGCCATTCCGGCCGCGCCGAGGAAGCGGCGCCTGCTCAGGCTTTCGCGGTTGCGGGGGGAGGTCATGGCGGCAGATTCCTCTGGATTGGGAGGGTTCAGGGAGGATGGCGCGGGTCAGGCGCCGGTCACCTTGACGGCGTCGTTTGGCGTGATCGAAACGGTCTTGGTGCGGGCGACATGGTCGCGGACCACGTCCCAGATCGGCGGCCCTTGCGTGCCCTCGTTGACGCTGGCCCAGCCGGCGACGACGTATTTCCGGGACGCATCGATCGGCTTGCCGGATTTCAGATGCGTCAGCCCGGAGATGCGGCTGCCCATCGGCTTGCCGATATCGATGGCGTAGCCCATGCCGCCGATGCGGACCATGTCGCCGCCGCCCTGGAAATAGGGATCGGGGTGGAAGATATTGTCGGCGACGTCCTCGAGGATCTCCTTGAGCTGGGCGCCGGTCATCTCCATGCGGTAGCAGTTGGGATAGGTGATCGCGGTCGCGTTGGTGATCGCCTCCCAGGTGATCGGCTCGCCGGGAAGCAGCGTCCCGCCCCAGCGGAAGCCGGGGGAGAGTGCGATCTCGGCGTCGCGCTGGCTCATCATGGCGTCGCAGATCAGGTCGTCGAAGGTGCCGTTGAAGTTGCCGCGCCGGTAGAGCAGCGACTCGGTCCGTCCGATCTCGCGGGCGAGGTCGGCGGCGAAGGGCTCGCGGAGCTTCCTGACCAGCGCCGCCATTTCGGTATCGGGGGTGATCGCTTCGGAGAAGACCGGCATCAGCTTGAAGCGGATATCGGCGACCTTGCCGTCCTTCACCGCGATGTCGAGCCGCGACAGGAACTTGCCATGCGAGCCGCTGGCGACGAGGGCGGTATTGCCGACGCGCACCACACCGGGCATCGCGTCATGGGTGTGGGCGGTCAGGATGATGTCGAGGCCCTTGACCCGCGCGGCCAGTTTCCTATCGACGTCGAAACCGTCATGCGAGAGCAGCACGACGATGGCTGCGCCCTCGGCACGGGCCTCCTCGACCTGTTTCTGGATCTCCTCCTCGCGGATGCCGAACTCCCAGTCAGGGAACATCCAGCGCGGATTGGCGATGGCGGTACGCGGCAGCGCCTGGCCAATCACCGCAACCTTGACGCCGCCCTTTTCGAAGACCTTGCGCGGCTTGAAGACGGGTTCGTTCCACTCCTTGTCGCGAATGTTCTGGGCGAGGAATGCAAAGGATGCGCTCTCCGCGATCTCCTTGACGCGCTCGGCGCCGAGCGTGAACTCCCAATGGCCGACCATGGCATCGGTCTTCAGGGCCGACATGACGTCGACCATGTCCTGGCCCCTGGTCTGGAGCGAACTCCAGCTGCCCTGCCAGGTGTCGCCGCCATCGAGCAGCAGAACCTTATCGTCTCCGCGTTCGGCGCGGATCGCCTTGACCAGCGTCGCGATGCGGTCGAGCCCGCCCATCCGGCCGTACTGACGGGCAAGCGAGGTGAAGTCGTCGGAGGTCAGGGCAAAGGCGTCGGCCGAGCCCGTGGCGATCTTGAAATGCTCCCGGAACTCCGCGTCGGTCAGGTGCGGCGGCTGACCCTTGGCCTCGCCGACGCCGAGATTGATCGAGGGTTCGCGGAAATGCAGCGGCACGAGCTGGGCGTGGATATCGGTGACGTAGAGAAGCGTCACGGTGCCGAGCGGGTCGAAGCGCAGGATGTCGGCCTGGGACAGGCGCTGCTGCGCGGCTGCGCGGCCGAGCGGGCCCAATCCGGAAGCCAGCGTGATGGCCGCAGCAGCCGATGTTGCCTGAAGAAAATCGCGCCGTGAGATCATGATCCACCCTTGGGCGGCGCGCAGCCGCCCTCATGCGGGGACGTTTCGCCCCGCTTGTCCGTTCGATGCGAGCAACCGGCCGGGTCGCGGCCGGCGAGACATCAGCCGACCGTCAGCTTGTTCTTGGCGGTGTATTCGGAACMGTCATCATCCTTCCAGGTGAAGGTGAATTCACCCGATTCCGTCGCCTTGAAGAAGAAGGACTGGTACGGGTTGGCCGAAATCGCGGGATGCCAATCGGCGGAGAAAACCGGCTTGCCGTTGAAGCTCGCGCTGAACTTGTTGATGATCTTACGCGGAATCGTCTCGCCCTTGGCGTCCTTGCGCTGGCCGGATTCCATCTCGTGCGAGATCAGCGTCTTGATCTCGATCATCTCGCCTGCGGCGGCCTTGGCGGGAACGCGGACCCGCGGGGTGGGCTTGGTGCTCATGGGGTATCCTCACCGTGATCTTGTCGTTGTCGGGGCTGGAACGCGCAGGTCTCAGCCGCCGCAACCGCCGATCGTGACCTTCACATTGGCCTTGGCCATATGCAGCGCGCCGTTCGACATCTCGGCGACGCAGACGATGTTCTGGGTCTGGGCGAGGCGCATGCGGGTCGCGGCCGAGGCCTTGCCGCAGGCTGGCGTGAAGCTGTAGCTGACGATGCCGGGAAGCGGGTTGCCGTCGGCATAGACATGCACGGCCTTGACGTAGTCGGCGTCCGTCATCGGGCTTTCGATCTCGATATTGATCGGGACGACCAGGCCGTTCTCGGCGATTTCGGGAACATCGAGCTTGATCTTGCCCGTGGCGAAGGGCTTGTCGCCATAGAGCTTCTTCAGTTCGTCCGCGACCGTCTTTTCATCCGCGAAGGCGAGCTTGGCGCCGAGAAGGCTGGCCACGGCGGCGAAGGCACCCGCCTTGAGAGCGTGACGGCGCGACAGCCCCGCTTGCTGAAAATCCATTCGGACATCCTCCCTGGAATTATTCTGGTTAGCTCTTGACGACGCGACCGTCCGTCGCACATCATTTCGACATATCGTGATATTGTTTTTTGTGAATGTAAAGGCTTTCAAATCAAGAAAGCCGGGAATGAAGGTCGCATGAAGCGGCCGGCTGGGGAAACGAAAGGGCAGGGCATGAAGCTCACTGTGATCGGCGCGGCAGTTCTTGCCGCGGCCATGACGCTCGCGGCCGGGCATCTGACCGCACAATCGCCGCCGCAGGACGATAGCGAGAAGGAGATCGAGCGCTATCGCCAGATGCTCTCGGACCCATTCTCCAACCCGGGTTATCTCGCAGTCGATCGCGGCGAAGAGATCTGGACGACGAAGCGCGGCACCAAGAATGTCTCGCTGGAAGGTTGCGATCTCGGCGAGGGCGCCGGCAAGCTGGAGGGAGCCTATGCGCGGCTGCCGCGCCATTTCGCGGATGCCGACAAGGTCATGGATCTGGAGCAGCGCCTGCTCTGGTGCATGGACAAGGTCCAGGGGCTCGACACCAAGGACGTGCTGTCGCGACGCTTCTCCTCTCCCGGAAAGGCATCCGATCTCGAGGACCTGACGGCTTTCATCGCCAACAAGTCGAACGGCATGAAGCTCGAGCCGCAGCTCAAGCACGCCAAGGAACTTGAAATGGCGGCTGTCGGCGAGGAGCTGTTCTATCGCCGCGGCGGCGTGATGGACTTCTCCTGCGCCACCTGCCACGCCGAGGAAGGCAAGCGCATCCGCCTTCAGGGCCTGCCCAACCTGTCCGTGCCGGGGGCCGCTGCCCAGGCGACGATGGCGACCTGGCCGACCTATCGGGTCTCCCAGAGCGCGCTTCGCACGATGCAGCACCGCCTTTGGGACTGTTATCGGCAGCAGCGCTGGCCGGTGCCGGATTTTGGCTCGGATAGTCTGACCGCGCTCACCGTCTTCCTGAACAAGCAGGCGGCCGGCGGTGAACTCAATGTGCCTTCGATCAAGCGCTGAGGGGACTGAACCGATGATCAGATCAGCTTTCGCCTCCCTCGCCCTGGGCAGCTTCGTGCTCTGTGCGCCAGCCCTTGCGCAGGACAAGCCGGCCAAGCCCAGCCAGGCGACGATCGAGGCCTATGTGAAGTCCACTTTCGGCAAGGCGCCGGCGGAATGGCAGGCGCGCATCACGCCGGATGAATCGCTGGCGGCGTGCAACGTCCATCGCAATCAGGTTTCGTCCGCGGATGCGGAGGCCATCACCAAGCGCGAACTCGCCAGGGTCAGCTATCCCGCCGACGGCAAATTCCTCGGCAACTGGAAGGAAGGCTACAAGGTCGCCAATAACGGCCGCGGCGGTCAGTTCTCCGATCCACCGGACACTATTGCCGGCGGCAACTGCTTCGCCTGCCACCAGCTCGATCCCAAGGAGCTGAGCTACGGCACGCTCGGCCCGAGCCTCGCCGCCTATGGCAAGGACCGGAAATACGACGCCGAGGCGATCAAGGACGCCTACACGAAGATCTATAATTCACAGGCCGTGGTGCCCTGTTCGAACATGCCCCGCTTCGGCACCAACAAGGTGCTGAGCGAACAGCAGATCAAGGACGTGATGGCCTATCTGTTCGACCCGGAATCGCCGGTGAACAAGTAGCGGCAAGGCCCAGCGGCAGTAAACGTCATCCCGGCCTCGGTTCTTCCGTGGCCGGGATGATTGCGTTTGGAGGTGACCAACGTCAGGCGCCTTGCCGCTTCAGCCACTCCGGGAAGGGCGCTGTCTCATAGCCCTTCTCCCGCACAAAGCGGAACATGGCGAGGAAATCGCGTGGTTCGAGCAGTCCCGGCATGCGGGCGACCTCGCGGGCTTGCGGCTTGCGTTGGCCAAGTCCTTCCGCGCTCTCGGGCATGAACTGGATCGTCGGAGTGAAGCGCACGCCATAGGCCTCGCCCAGCGCCTTCTCGCCCAGTTTGCGTCCGTCGAAATCGGTGACCTCGCGGGCGCCGATATGGTTGAGGTGCAGCACCTCGAAATTGGCCTTGATGTAACCTTCGATCTTGGGATCGGCGAGATGTACCTCATGCATTCGCCGGCAGGCCGGGCAGCCCTTGAGACCCCACATGATCGCGAGGCGCTTGCCGTTGCGGGTCGCGGTCTCGATGTCTTCGGAAAGGTCGAGGAAGCTCTCGAGATACCAGTCCTGCTGGTAGAGCCCGTCCTCGCCGAGTCTGGCGGCGGCGAGGGTCTGAGGCGCGAAGGAGACGGCGAGGGCAGAGCCGAGAAGCCTGCGTCGGGTCAGCATGGAAACTCTCCCTTCAGCCGATCGTGCCGAGGATCGGGATGGTCTGTAGCAGCCAGCCGGCGAGCGCCGGCATCATTCCGGTGATGAACAGCAAGCCTGTCACGACGAGTGCGGCGCCCATCGTCTTCTCGATGACGGCCATGTGCCGGCGGAAGCGGGAGAGCCAGGTCAGGAAGGGACCGGCAAAGACCGCCGCCAGCAGAAAGGGCAGGCCGATGCCGAGCGCATAGGATGCGAGCAGAAGCGCGCCGCGCGAGGCGCTGCCCTCGGCGCCCGCGACCATCAGCACCGTCGCCAGCACAGGCCCGACGCAGGGCGTCCAGCCGAACGCGAAGGCAAGCCCGACGAGATAGGCGCCGAGCAGGCCGGCGGGACGTGCGGATGTCTGGAAACGGGCCTCCCGGTAGAGCAGAGGAATCCGCAGCCATCCGAGAAAATGCAGGCCCATGACCAGGATGATTGCACCGGCGGCGATGGACAGCGTGTMGAAATGCGCGGTGATCCAGGTCCCGATGGTCGAGGCGGTGGCGCCGAGTGCGACGAAGACGGTGGCGAAACCGAGCACGAAAACGGCGGCCATGGCGATGATGCGGCGACGCTGCGCGGCCGTCAGCGCGCCGTCCGAGCCGGACAATTCGCCGATGCCGACACCCGCGAGGAAGCAGAGATACGGCGGCACCAGGGGCAGCACGCAGGGGCTCAGGAAGGAGAGCAGACCTGCTGCGAAAGCCCCTGCGATCGAGATGTCGAACAAGGTTCAACCCGCCAATTRTTTAAACATATGAATACGACTATGTTTGTCGGATGAAAGCAATCGCGAAATGGCTGAGCTGGCATGCCGGCCTCGCAGCACTGGTGGGGCTGGCGCTTGTCACCCTGCCGTTGCGGGCGGCAGAGCTGGTGATGTTTGAACGCGACGGCTGCATCTGGTGCGCCCGCTGGGACCGGGAGGTCGCGCCTGTCTATGCCAACACGCCGGAGGGCAAGGCAGCACCGCTGAGGCGGGTCGATCTCGGTTCCACCCGCGCTGATGAGCCTGGACTTGCTGCACCGGTCCGCTTCACGCCGACCTTCGTCCTGATGGATGAAGGGCGCGAGGTCGGCCGGATCACCGGCTATATCGGCGACGACGCATTCTGGGGTTTGCTTGGCAAGATGCTTGCTGGCATGGACAGTCCCAGCCATCGAACCCGCGGCCAGTCCGCGACAATGGAACGAAAATGAGCGCGATTGTCTCCAAGGCCCTTGAAGCCGAGCTGCGCGACGGTGCCGAATTCTCGGCCGAGCTCGATCAATTGATGCGCAAGGCCCGCAAGGCCAGCGATTTCCTGAAGGCCCTGTCCCACGAAAACCGGCTCCTGCTGCTCTGTCTGCTGGCCGAGCGCGAGCGCACCGTAACGGAACTTGAGAACATCCTCTCGCTGCGCCAGCCGATGGTTTCGCAGCAGTTGGCGCGGCTGCGGCTCGACCAGTTGGTCACCACCCGCCGCGACGGCAAGGCGATCTATTACAGCCTCGCCAATGACGATGTGCGTCAGGTCATCTCGGTGATCTACGACATCTTCTGCAACCGTCCCGAGAGCACGGACCGCTTGCGTGATTGAAATGGGGGCCGGCAGGGGCGTCTGACGATCATGGAACCTCTGCCGACCTGGGCCGTGACGCTGATCGGCGTCGTCATCGGCGCGGCTTGCGGCTTCACTGCCCGGCGTGCCCGGCTCTGCTCCTTCGGGGCGATCGAGGACGCCTGGATGGGTGGCGATACGCGCCGCCTGCGCATCTTCGGGCTTGCGCTCGCCGTTGCGCTCGTGGGCACGCAGCTTCTGGTCGGCTTCGGCTGGCTTTCGCCCCGGCTCTCGACCTATGTGCCTTCGGCCCTGCCCTGGCTCTCGATCCTGCTCGGCAGCACGGTCTTCGGGATCGGCATGGCGCTGGTCGGCACCTGCGGCTTTGGCTCTCTCGTTCGTCTCGGCAGCGGCGACCTGCGCAGCCTGATCGTGATGATGGTCTTCGGTGCCGTCGCCTATGCCACGCTCCGCGGCATGCTGGCTTCCTTTCGAATCGATGTGCTCGAGACGGTCGCCCTGCCGATACCTGGTGGAGTGCAGGGTGATCTGCCTTCACTGCTCGCCTGGTTCGGTCTCGGCGACTGGCGGCTTGCCATCGTTCTCGTCGCCGCCCTGGTGCTGATACTGGCTGTGCTCGCTGACCCTCGGTTGCGGCGTTCGCCGCGGCTGCTGCTGGCCGGGCTGACGCTGGGGTTCGGCGTCGTTGCAGGCTGGTGGGCGACAGGTGTGGCGATCGACGAATTCGCCGCGTTTCCGCGCCCGCAGAGCCTGACCTTCGTCTCGCCAATCGGCCGGGCGCTCTACGCGGTCCTGACCCACCCCATCGGGTTCCTCGATTTCGGGGTCGGCACCATTCTGGGGGTGATGCTCGGAGCCTTTGCCTCGGCGCTCTACGATCGCGAGTTCCGCTGGGAGGCCTTCGACGATCACCACGAGATGCGCCGCCATCTGGCGGGCGGTGCGCTGATGGGATTCGGCGGCATTCTCGCCGGGGGCTGCACCATCGGGCAGGGCGTCACGGCCGGCTCGCTGATGGCGCTGTCCTGGCCGCTGGCGGTCGCCGGCATGATGCTCGGCGCCCGCATCGGTATCGCAGTTCTCGTCGAGGGCTCGGTGCGCGAGATGCTGGCCGAACGCTTCGCGCGCCGCCGTCGCTGCGATTGAGCGTTCTTCCGCCGATCAGGCCGCGGACGGGATGAAGCGGAAGGACTGCCCGGTGCGCTCGACCGTACCGATCCCGCCCTTTGGCAGATGATAGCCAATCACCCGCAGCTTCTCGTCGGCGGCCCGGCCAAGCACGGTCTTGCGGGTCTGGACCGCCTGATCCGGGTCATGATCGGACGCTGGGCGCCATTCCGGATGTGCGAAGGATKCGACCGGATGCGTCGCCGCGTCGCCCAGCACGAGCAGCCTGTCGCTGCCGTCCTTGATCTCGAAGGAGACATGTCCCGGCGTATGGCCGGGCGTCGCGACAGCCGCGATTCCCGGCAGCACTTCCTCGCCTGCGGCGAAGGTCTTCAGCCCGTCCTGGAGACCCTTCAGGACGCGCTGTGCGCCGGCTGCAAAGGCGTGCCGGTCTTCGGAGAGACGCTCATAGACCTTGGCATCAGTCCAGAACGCCACCTCGTCGCGGGCCGCCAGCCAGGTCGCATTCGGGAATGCCGGGCTGTCGAACTCGTCGAGCGCCCCCCAGAGATGGTCCGGGTGCAAATGGGTGAAGACGACATGGCTCACACTGTCGGGCGCGATACCGGCGGCCTCCAGGCTTGCCGCGAGCTTGCCGCTGCCGGCAAGAAAGTGCGCGCCGGCGCCGCAATCGAACAGGATCGTCTCACTGCCGCGCTTCAGGCAGGTGACGTTCAGCACGGTCTCGGCTGGCCCCTTGCTGCCGGTCATCGCCTCGAGCTGGGGCAGCGGCGTATCGCGCGCGATCATCGAGAGCGGCAGCTGGAAGCCCCCATCGCTCAGCACCAGGATCTCGGCCTTGCCGAGCCCGGCCCGCGCCACGACCTGGGCTCGTGCCGCACCGCCGCAGAACGGGGCCGCCGCCGTCAGACTGGCTCCGAGAGTAAAGGCGCGCCGGTCAAGCATTGAAGATCTCACATATTCCTATGGATGAATATGTGACGCTAGCAGAGCTCCGTTGCCTTGTCTTCCTGTTTGCAGACGCAGTMTCAGCGCGGGAGGCGCAGGCCGGCTCCCCTGGCCACGGCCGCGCGATAGACGGTAGCCGCCACGGCGAGATCGGCGAGCGCGAAGCCGCGGAAAATGAACATGGCGCGCTGCTCCGCGTCGAGGCGTCCGGGCCGGACCCCGCCGGCAAGTTCCGTCAGGTCGGCATCGAAGGTGCCGAGCGGGCCGACATCCCGAGCGATCGGTGGGCTCTCCGCCTGTTGCTGGTGATCGTCGGTGGCCAAGAGGTCGAGCTTGCGCAAGCCATCCGGCAGCCAGCTGCGGGCGACGTCGACGGCCGCAACGAAGGCCCCCGGCTTCAACCAGGCAGGATCGAGGAAGGGCGCGAAACCGGGCTGCATGGGCACGGAGGTGATGATCACGTCGCTGCTGCGAACGACGTCGCTGGCGTCATCATGGGCCTTCGCCGCAAGGCCCTGGTCGCGGGCGTGCTCTATGAAGACGTCGGTGGTGCGGCGGCTTCGGCCGAAAGCGCGAAGCTCGGTCAGGCCGGGCAGCAGGGACTTGAACGCGGCAAGATGCGAGCGAGCCTGCAGGCCGCAGCCGATGAAGCCGATGGTGCGGCTTTCCGGCCGTGCCAGGAACGCGCCCGCGGCCGCGGACATGGCCGCCGTGCGGATCGCCGTGACGAGGTTGCCATCGAGGATGGCCAGCAACGTGCCGGATGCATAGTCGTTGAGTGCAATCATGGCGTGGATGCCGGGCGTGCCCGCTTCATTCGCGGCGGGCGCCATGCCGAGCCATTTCGTCGCTGCCATGCCGATCGCGGGCGAGGCCGCGCAAAGCGACTGGAAGGCGTGGCCGGGGCCGATATCGAGCGCAAGCTTGGGCTTGCTCAGCGTCTGGCCGTCGTGATGAGCCTTGAAGATCGTCTTCACCGCCGCGCGGGCGAGCGCCGGATCGAGTTCGAGCCCGGCGATGTCGGCTTCGGCGAGATAGAGGAGAGTGTCAGGCATGGGCAGGCTCGCAGCAGGCGGGGCTCGGTTGAATCGGATCGTGCCATGGGCGCACGGGCGTGACCGATCGCTCAGCGTGGTTCTTCTAGCGGCGTGGGTGCCGGAACGGAAACGGACAAACGAGGGTGTCAACCGTCCGACAGTCTTGTCGCAATATCGGCGCCGGCCTTCAGCGTCAGGGTCACGGGTGTACGCTCGGCGACATCGGCGAGGCGCATCCGCTGATCCTCAGACAGATCGCCCGTCAGCGTGATGACACGTTCGATCTTCGAACGATTCTCGACCTTGACGTGGTGCAGATCGATATCGACAGCMTGAAGGCTCCACTGCTTGCGCTCGGCATACATCCGCAAGGTGATGGCCGTGCAGGCGCCGAGGCTGGCGAGCAGCAGGTCATAGGGCGCTGGCCCGGCATCGGCTCCGCCCAAGGCAGCCGGTTCGTCGGCAACCAGCGTCCGGCCGCCCATTCTGATCGTCGTCGCAAAATTCGTCGTGCCGATATGGGCGTTCGCGAGGGCCATGAAGCCATCCTCCAGGCACGTCAGCGCAGTCTGTCGAAGCTGCGCCGACGGCGTCACGATCCTGAGCGGTGCAGGCGTGCTTGCCAACCCTCGTGCGGGCTCAGCCTGGAAGCCCCGCGATGACGCCCTTGCGCAGCAGGAAGCAGCCATAGGGCCGGGGGTCGCCGACCTGGACGACAGCGAAGCTCGCCTTCGCCGCGGCATAGAAGGCGAAACGCTCGATGCCGAGGCATGGCACGGGCTCTCCCATGGCGCGGTCGATTTCGGCCTGAACCTCGGCCTGGACCGGCGGGATCTCGTCAGGCTTGCCGACAACCTCCATGCGACGCAGCGAGCCGGGCTCGAAATCGTCGATTGGCAGGACGGAGAGGATGGCGCGGGTCGCGCGGGCCATCGAAAGGCCGGGCAGTCGGATCAGCCTTCCGCTGGCGGTCGCGCTGGCAACGGTATCGGCCGGATGATTGGCATCGACAATGGCCAGATCGTCGCCATGGCCCATCGCGGCCAGAACCCAGAGCAGATCGGCGCTCAAGAGAGGGTCGATGCCCTTCAGCATATCAGTTGCGTCCTCGGTGGGAGAGATAGAGCCTCTGGGCATTGCCGCCCATGATCGCGGCGCGATCGGCTTCGGGCAGGGGCGCCAGCAATTCCGCGACGGTTTCGAACCAGCGGGAATAGTCGGCTCGCAAGGTGACGACGGGCCAGTCGCTGCCCCAGATCAGGCGATCGGGACCGAAGACGGCGAGCAGATGCGAAACGGCCGGGCGCAGGGTCTCGGTCGTCCAGCCGGCCGAGGCTTCGGTGACGAGGCCGGAGATCTTGCAGAAGGTCTGGGGCCGCGCGGCGACTGCGGCGATATCCTCGCGCCAATTCGCGATCTCCCCACTGATGAGATCCGGCTTGGCGGCATGGTCGACAACGACGGCGAGCGTCGGATGTCGATCGAGAACGGCCAATAGTGGCGCAATGTGCTGCGGTCGCAGCAGCGCGTCGAAGACGAGGTCATGGGCTGCCACCGCTGCGAAGGCGGGCGCAAGGGAAGGGCGGGCCAGCCAGTTCTCGTCGGGAATGTCGTGGACCATGGGCCTGAGCCCGACCAGCAGCGGATTGCCGCTCAGGCGGGCAATCCGCTCGGACGCATCGAGCGCATCGAAATCACACCAGCCGACGACGCCGGAGACGCTTTGGTCGTGCTCTGCGATGCCGAGCAGGAATGCCGTCTCTGCCTCGGTCGGCGCGGCCTGGACCAGGATGGTGCGCGCGATGCCGTGCCGTGCCAGCAGCGGCGCCAGGTCCGGTGGACCGAAGTCGCGATGAATCGGGCCCAGTGCCGGGGTCAGCCAGCCATAGTCGCCGCGTGAGAGCCGCCAGTAATGCTGATGGGCGTCGATCCGCATCGGGCTATTCCGGTACAGGAACGTCAGCGCCGAGCAGGCCTTCGGCCTTGAGCGCGCTCCAGAGCTCGGACGGAACCGGCGCGGCGATTTCGGCAAGCTGGTCGGCGACCTCCGCGGGTGAGACCGCTCCCATGACGACGCTGGAAACGGCGGGGTGGCCCAGCGGGAACTGCAGCGCCGCACGGCGCAGTGGCACCTCATGGCGCCGGCAGATCGTCTCGATGGCGGCAACCCGGGCGAGGATCTCGGGCGGAGCCGGCTTGTAATTGTACTTGGCGCCAGCGACGGGGCCGGTGGCCAGGATGCCGGAATTGAAGACGCCGCCGAGCATCAGGCCAATGCCCTTCTTCTGCGCGATAGACATGAAGGATAGGAGCGCCGGCTGTTCCAGCAGCGAATAGCGGCCGGCCAGCAGCATCGTGTCGAAGTCGCCGGCATGGGCAAAGCGCTCGCACATCTCCGCTTCATTGACCCCGACTCCGATCGCCTTGACCGTACCGGCCGCCCGCAATTTGTCGAGCGCGCGGTAGGCGCCGGCCATTGCCTCGAAGAACCGGTTCTCGATGGCGTCCGCGCCATGGGTCCAKATGTCGACGTCATGGATCAGGACGATATCGATATGGTCCATGCCCAGCCGGAGGGCGGATTGTTCGAGCGAGCGCATGGTCCCGTCATAGGAATAGTCGAAACGCATGCCATGCGGCAGGCCGCCCAGATAGCCCGAGCCGTTGCCGCGCCCCATGAAGGGCTGTGCGACGCGGCCAACCTTGCTGGAGAGCAGCACATTCTCGCGGTCGACCCGGCGCAATGCCGCACCGATGCGATGCTCGGACAATCCGTGACCATAGAGTGGCGAGGTATCGATCAGAGTGACACCACTGGCGACGGCAGCCTCTACCGTTGCGACGGCCTGAGCCTCGTCGAGCCGTGCATAGAGATCACCGAGGGGCGCCCCGCCGAAGCCGAGTATCGAGACCTTCAGTCCGGTGCGGCCAAGGTTTCGCGAGGGGAGGGGCGGCGCAATTGCGGGCATGGATGCGGGTCCAGGAATGTGCTGCAGTGACTATGTGCACGCCAACATGTCAGCTTGCAACCGACCTCGAACGCGATTAGCGTCAGCGCCGGATCCGAAGGGCAAAGTCTCGACGGGACCGGCGCACAGCCGGATAAACAGGCAGGCTCGTCAACGGGCCGCAATCCGCGTCCACAGGGAGGACAGTCATGACAGACAGCATTCTGAAGCCGAGCCGGCGCGCGCTTCTGCGCGGGGCCGCAGCGTTGGGCGCGGCGGGCGCCGTCGGTTCGCCGATGGTTCTGCGCGAAGCCCATGCGCAGGCCGCCTTCAACTGGAAGCGCTTTGCCGGCACGACGATCGATGTGCTGTTGGTGAAGAACCCGCGTTCCGACCTGATGCAGGCGGCCGAGAAGGAGTTCACCGAGCTCACCGGAATCAAGGTCTCGGCCGAACAGGTGCCGGAGCAGCAGCAGCGCCAGAAGGCGGTAATCGAGTTTGCCTCGGGCAAGCCGAGCTTCGACGTCAGCGGCATCTCGCTGCATGTGCAGAAGCGCATGGCCGCCAAGGGCAAGTGGTTCGAGGATCTGACGCCCTTCATCAAGGACGCCTCGCTGACCTCGCCGGACTTCAACTTCGATGATTTTGGCGCGGGACCGGTCGCCTATGCGCGCCAGGCCGACGGATCGCTCGATACGATCCCGTTCTTCGTCGATTACTGGATGATCTACTACAACAAGGAGCTCTTCGACGCGAAGGGCGTGGCCTATCCCAAGACGATGGACGAGATCGCCACGGTCGCGGCCAAGCTGCATGATCCGGCCAAGGGCATCGCAGGCTTCGTCTCGCGCGGCCTGAAGAACGCCAACGTCCCGGTCTGGGCCAGCCTGCTGCTGGGCCAGGGCATCGAGACCACCTCGCCCCAGGGCAAGCTGCTCACCGATACGCCCGAGGCGGCCTGGGCCGGCGAACTCTACAAGAAGCTGAACAAGGAGACCGGCCCGGCCGGTCAGGTCGGCTTCAACTGGAATGAATGCCAGACCACCTTCATGCAGGGTCGYGCCGCGATGTGGCTCGACGGCATCGGCTTTGCCACGCCGCTCGAGGACCCGACGAAGTCGCGTATCGTCGGCAAGGTCGGCTATGGCATCACGCCGCCCGGGCCGAAGGCGCATCATGCCGGGATGTTCGCCGATGGCATGGGCATTTCGCGCGGCTCGCAGAAGAAGCAGGCCGCGTGGCTCTATCTCCAGTTCATGACAAGCAAGGCGCAGCAGATCGCGATGCTCAAGGCCGGCGCCGGAGCGCCCGKGCGTGCCTCGGCCTATCTCGACACCGAGACCATCTCGCAGTCGAAATTCGGCAAGCAATATTTCGAGTGTCTGCTGGGTTCAGCCAAGGTCGCCCGCGCTGCGCTGCCGCAGATCGTTCCGGTGACCGAATTCCGCGATGTCTTCGGCGTGGCGCTGACCAATGCGCTCGGCGGTGCCGATGTCGCTGCGGAGTTGAAGAAGGCGACCGAAACCTTCGCGCCGGTCCTGGTCAAGAGCGAACAGGGCTGACGACCATCACCATCATGGCCGGGCATGCCCTGGCCATGATGGCCTTCCCCGTTCGGGGAGGGCGATGTTCACGACGCGAATGCCCGCCACAGGGCGGGCATGACAAACCGTTTTCAGCAAAGCGCAGAGCATGACCAACTCAACCGCCATGCCAGCGGATCTCGCGACGCCCAAGGTGCTGCCTGCGAGACATTCAGCGGATTTTACGCCGCGCTACTGGCTGTTCTCGTTGCCCGCCGTGCTGGTCATCCTCGGGGTGATCGTCTTCCCGTGGCTGTTCACGCTCTATATGTCGGGCCATGACTGGAAGATCGGCGGAGGCCCCGAATTCGTCGGCCTGCAGAACTTCTCGGAGCTGTTGCGCGATACGCGCTTCCTCGAATCGATGGGGCATACCGCCTATTTCACGGTCCTCGCCGTGGTGCTGCCGATCGTCTTCGGCACGGCGGCGGCCCTGGTCTTCCACCGCGAGTTCCCGTTCCGGGGGCTACTGCGCACCATCTTCGTGATGCCGATGATGGCGACGCCCGTCGCTGTCGCACTGGTCTGGACGATGATGTTCCACCCGCAGCTTGGCGTGCTGAACTACCTGCTATCGCTCGTCGGGGTTGGACCCCAGCCCTGGGTCTACGACCCCCATACCGTGATCCCGACGCTGATCCTGGTCGAAGTCTGGCACTGGACGCCGCTCGTCATGCTGATCGTGCTCGGCGGTCTGGCCGGCTTGCCGAAGGAACCCTATGAATCCGCGCTGATCGACGGCGCCAATTCCTGGCACATGTTCCGCCACATCACGCTGCCGCTGGTCTGGCCCTTCATCATGGTGGCGATCGTGATCCGCACCATCGATGCGCTGAAGGCCTTCGACACGATCTTCGTGATCACCCAGGGCGGGCCGGGTACGGCGTCCGAAACGCTCAACATCTTCCTCTATCTGCAGGCCTTCCAGTTCTACAAGATCGGCTACGCCTCGGCCGTGGTGGTGATCTTCTTCGTCATCATCATCATGCTCTCGCTGCTGCTGCTCTACGCGCGCCAGAAGTCGAAGTGGAACGCGGAATGAAGCGGCTCGCCTCCAAGATCGGCTTTGCGCTTTCGGTCTTCGTACTGGTTTCGCCGGCCGTCCTCGTCTTCCTCTGGATGCTGTCGCTCTCGTTCAAGAACGAACTCGACAACACCGCTTTCCCGCCGGTCTTCATCCCGAACCCGCCGACGCTGGCGAACTATCTCGACGTCTTCGAGAAGAACAACTTCGCGCTCTATCTCTGGAATTCGATCCTGGTTACGGGCGGGGCTGTGCTGATCGGGCTCGGGGTCGGCGTGCCAGCGGGCTACGGCATCGCCCGCGGCAAGGCGACGAAGTTCGCGATCCTGATCCTGGTCGCCCGCATGACACCGGCCTTGTCCTACCTGATCCCGCTCTTCCTGCTGTTCCAGATGACCGGGCTCGTCGGCAGCATCACGGCGCTGGTGATCACGCATCTCGTCATCACCATTCCGATCATCGTCTGGATCATGATCGGCTATTTCGAGAATGTGCCGATGGAACTGGAGGATGCGGCGCGCATCGACGGTGCGACGACCTGGCAGGCCTTTCGTCATGTCGCGCTGCCGCTGGCGCGGCCCGGCATCGTGGTCGGCGGCATCCTCGCCTTCATCTTCTCCTGGAACAACTTCATCTTCTCGGTCGTGCTCGGCGGCAAGAACAGCCGTACCTTGCCGTCTGCAGTCTACAACTCCCTGACCTTCGAGCAGATTTCCTGGGGGCCGCTCGCCGCTGCCGCGCTGCTGGTGACGCTGCCGGTGCTGCTGCTGACGGTGCTGGCTCAGCGTCAGATCGTCGCCGGATTGTCGGCCGGAGGGCTGAAGGATGGCTGAGCCGCACCTCGATTTCCGTGTCTTCCCGACCTTGCGTCAGTTTTGACTGCAAACTAACATGTCAGACATTCATATCTCAGGAAAGCTCCCTCCAATGGCTATCGACCCGAACCGCTTCGGCCTTTCCTGCGCCATCACGACGCCGATGCGGGAGGGCGGAGCCGTCGATCTGCCGCGCCTCGTCAAGCATGCGCGCCACGTGCTGGCCGAGGGCTGTGACTCCGTCACGCTGTTTGGCACGACGGGCGAGGGGGCGGCGCTTGGCCTGCCGGCGCGTACCGCGATGCTGGGCGCGCTGGTCGGTGCCGGCGTCGATCCTGGCACGCAAATCTATGCCGGCGTCGCCGCTGCCTCGCTGCATGAATCGATCGAGCAGGCCAAGGTCGCACTCGATATCGGCGCCAAGGGCCTGCTGGTCGCGCCGCCCTTCTATTTCAAGGGCGTCAGCGACGAGGGACTCTTTGTCTGGTTCTCGCAGTTCTTCGAGAAGCTGGGGCCGTCCGCCCGCAACACCATCCTCTACCACATCCCCTCGGTCACGGCGGTCGACATCAGCGTCGGGCTGGTCGAGCGGCTGAAGAAGGCGTTTCCGGGCATCGTCACCGGGGTGAAGGATTCCTCGGGCAGCTATGCGAATACCGAAGCCCTGCTCAAAGCTCACGGTGAGCTTGCCATCCTGGTCGGTGACGAACGGCTGCTCGCCCGCGCGGTGAGGGCCGGGGCTCAGGGCTCGATCTGCGGCGTCGCCAATCTGGTGCCGGGGCTGCTTCGGCCGATGGTTTATGAAGGGACGGAGAGCCCGGTGGTGAATGCGCTGGTCGACGAGGTCTGCAGCTATCCGGTCCTGCCGGCAGTCAAGGCCCTGGTCGGCCATCTGCATGGCGACAAGGGCTATAGCGCGATGCGCCCGCCGCTCGAGGCTTTGAGCGAGGCGCAGCGACAGCGCTTGTTCGCAGCCTTCGACACGATTACGCGGGCCAAGGCCGCCTGAGGAGCCACGAGAGGAACAGGAGCGCATGGGCGAGAACGATCAGGAGCGCGACGGCGAACCGCTGAAGCTGCGGGACAAGGCCTATGTCAGCTTCACCGAGCGGCTGCTGGCGCGAGAGATCAAGCCAGGTCAGTTCGTCACCCAGCGCGAGCTCGTGGCGATGACTGGCCTGCCGCTCGGCGCCATTCGCGAACTGATCCCGCGCCTCGAGGCGGAAGGTCTGATCAAGACCGTGCCGCAGCGCGGCATGCAGGTTGCCCATGTCGATCTCAACCTGATCCGCAATGCGTTCCAGTTCCGGCTCTTCCTCGAAAAGGAAGCGACTGCGCTCTACGCGAAAACGGCGACGGACGAAGAGATCGCCGAACAGCGTGAACGCCACGAAGCGATCATCCGGAGGGCCGCGGCGGGTGGCGACGAGACGCTGATCGAGGACGCCGAGGATGTMGACCGGCTGATGCACGAGGCGATCATCGATCACCTCGACAACGACATCGTCTCCAAGGCCTTCCGGGTCACCTGGCTGAAGATCAGGCTGATCCGCCAGTACGAGACGCGCATCCAGAACCACATCCTGGTTCCGGTGATGCAGGACCACCTGAAGATCATCGCGGCCATCGAGGCGCGCGACCCCGAACGGGCGGCAGCCGAGATGAGCGCGCATATCGGGAACGCCCGCAACCGGGCCATGAGCTACTGAAACATGAGCTACTGAAGCATGGGCTACTGAAGATCGCGATCGGAGAACGTGGTATTGGCCGGCGCCGCCAAAACGGACCGCGTCACGCTCTTCGCCGAGCGGCCGTCACTCGTTCTGCGATGTGCTGGAGATCATGACGCGCTATTCCTACGGGCCGATCAAGCGGGCGCGGATGTCGAGCCGATTGCGCTGCCGGTGAGCTCCGCTTCGCTTTCGTGGCCATCTCGCGCGATCATACCCTGTTTCCTACCGCGTCCGGCGCTGCTGGTCGCGATCACGCTCTGGCCGCCGCTTGACGACCCCGCTGCCAAACCTGGAGATGGGCAAATGGCAGCGCGGTTCGGAGGCAAACCTTGACGATTGCAAGACCGTCGCATGACGCGACCCAGAAGCTCATCACCTTCCTCTATTATCGCGATCTGCCGCAGGCGATGCGCTTCTACGAGGACGTGCTCGGGCTCGAACTTACGATCGATCAGGGCTGGTCGAAGATCTACCGCATCACCGAGGGGGGCTATGTCGGCCTCGTCGACGAGAGCCGGGGCAGTCATCGCGCCCACCCGGTCAAGCCGGTGCAGATCTGCATCCGCGTCGCTGATGTCGACGGCTGGCATGCCTATGTCGAGAGCGTCGGCGTCTCCGCGCTGAAGCCGCCGCGCAGCCATGAAGCACTCCGGATCCGGGCATTCGTGTTCGATGATCCGGAGGGCTATCAGATCGAGATGCAGTCGGCGCTCGTCTAAAGCATCGGCCCGAAACGTGGGCTGCGGTCCTCGGGAAAGCGGATGCAGGCACAGAAGGTCAGATCATCGGAGCCGGTACGGTATCCGGTCCGATGATCCAGGTGTCAGCTCGGGAAGGCTGCGACTGCGCAGCTCTGACCGCCATCGACGGGCAGGCAAACTCCGGTGATGAAGGCTGCTTCGTCCGAGGCCAGGAACACGGCGGCCGCAGCAATATCCCAGGCCGTGCCCATCTTGCCCATCGGTACGGCGGCGTTGCGGGCAGCGACCATCTCGTCGACCGAGGCATACTGACCCGAGATCTGCTTGTAGATCAGCGGCGTGTCGATCAGGCCCGGCATGATGCAGTTCGCCCGGATGTTCTGCCGGGCATATTGCATGGCGAGCGCCATCGTCGCCTGGTTCACCGCTGCCTTGGTGGCGTAATAGGCAAAGTAGGGGTAGCCGGTCCAGCGGATCGCGGCGAGCGAGGAGATGTTGACGATCGCGCCGCCGCCGCTCGCAAGCATCGCCGGGATGACCGCCTTGGCCGTGCGATAGACCGAGCCGAGATTCAGATCGAGCGCAGCCCGAAACTTCTCCTCGCTAAGTTCGACCGGTCCACCCATATGGGTCACGCCGACATTGTTGTGCAGAATCTGGATGCCGCCGAAGCGCGCCATGGTGGTCGCGACGGCGTCATCGACCGAGCCCTGCTTAGTCACATCGGCTGCGATCGCGAGCGCTTCGCCTCCMTCCTCGCTGATGATGGCCGCTGTCTCGTCGGCAGCAGCCTGGACGAGGTCGATGCAGATGACCCTGGCGCCCTCCCGCGCATAGGCGACCGCTGCGGCCTTGCCATTGCCCCAGCCCGGGCCTGAGGAGCCGGCACCGAAAACGATCGCGGTCTTGCCCTTCAGCCGGTCGGCCATGACG
>NZ_JBFTLD010000071.1:0-25354 GCF_056396265.1 Allobosea sp. 05T422_2
GACCTGCACCGCGAACATCCCCGCCAACCCCAAAAGGGATCAGCCTATCCAACTGGTTGGCTTTTACGCCGCCCGCGCCACCACAAGCGAGGGCGCTTCATTGGATGGTTTTGTCACCGCCCTGCACACCACCTCAGGCATTCGGTTTCGCGCCGGGTGAGCGACGGCGGTTCGATGCGCGTGAGACGTAGTGAGAGACCGACATGGGCGTAGGCCTCGCGCATGCCGTGCAACAGGAAACGCTCATATTCGGCTAGCTCCAGCAGATGGTCAGCTCCCAGGAGCACGAAACCCACCTCGTCGAACCCCGCGCGGATCGGCGCACAAGAGCCGTCGAACAGGCCAAGTTTGCGACTATCCGCCAGGATCGTAGCGCACTGGCGCGAGGGAGCCGCAGCCTCATTGAGCGTGAAGGCTCCGCTCATATGGCACGCAGCCGTCACGACTGGATCGTCGATCGAGTAGTGCTGGCTCTGGTATCGTTCGGCCCAACCGGGCATCGTCTGCGCGAAGAGATAACCGGCCCCGTGGAACTGGCCCTCGCCGAAGACCCGCAGATAGCCGGCGCTATGGTATCCCAGCCCCTCGATCCGGCCCGCGAAAATGTGGCCGAGTTCTGCACAGTTCCCGGCTTCGGCAAGCGCGGACATCGATTCCTTGCGCGGCGGTCTTGAATGCATCTGACGAAAGGGCGGGGGCGTGGCGACCAGCTGACTCCGATACTCTGCGCCCGCAGGATTTGGAGAACACGTCATGCGCAGGATTTTGGTCACGGCGGGGGCTTCGGGCATCGGCGCCGGCGCAGGCCGAGCTCGCGGCAGGCGTGGCGGAAGGCATGGACTTTGTAGCAGGGGCCGTTGTCCGTCATGGCGCGCGCGACGGTAACACCGAGGCCTTTGTAATAGGCGACGGTGGCCCTGAGGAAGGCGCCTTAACCACCCGCAACGAGCGCTCTCAAATCTTGCATGCAAGATTCAATGCGTCAATCGTGGCCTTGACTGCTGTCTTTGGGAAGGTCGCCGCCGCTCCTTGTCTGGAGCGCCGTGACTAACATTGTTAGGCCGTTGCGGACATGCTCGCGCAGCACCTGCCCGGTCCTCAGCGGGTCTTTGGCGGTCAGCGCATCGAGGATGAGCTGGTGCTCTCCAATCGCCTTTTCCCAGCGAGCCGGCCAGAGATTGGACGTATAGCGCGCCCGATCGACCCGCAGTGCCAGAAGCTCCCATACCCAGATCAAAACCGAGTTTTGCGAGAGCTCGATGATGCGCCGATGGAAGGCCTTGTTGGCCTCGAAATAGGCGGGCAGCTCGTCACGGGTGTGATGCAGCATCATCTGATAGTGCAGCAGCCCGACCTCCGCCACGGCCTCTTCGCTGATCCGGGCCGCAGCAAGTTCGCCTGCCAGACCTTCGATCGTGCTGACAACGTCTATCAGGGCCTCGATCTCGTCGATGTCGAGCTCGGAAACAACGGGCGACTGGTTGGGCAGTGCGCGCAGCAGGCCTTCTTGGACCAGTGTCTTGATCGCTTCGCGGATCGGCGTACGCGACACGCCGATCTGCTCGCAAAGCTCTCTCTCATTGAGCCGGGCGCCGGGCGCCAGCACGCCCGTGACGATGAGGTTGCGCAGATGCTTGACGGCGTTGCCGTGCAACTGGCCCTTGCGCCGGGCGTCGTCGGATAGCGGCATCTTGGCAAGCAGCGCTGCCAGAGGCGTCGGACCCTGATTCTGTGTCATAAGCGGCTCTAGACAATTTTCGGAACGACCGATGACATGATGCCTGGATGCAGGATCCCGGCAAGGCCGGAACGATGATGCCGGGTTGAAGCGGCGCTGTTTAAGCCGATCCGGGCGCGCCAGCACGCCATTCTGCCGGTGATGGGCGCTACCGACGAACCTCGCTCCGTCGTCGATGGGGCAAGCAAGGGAGAGCGCCAGCCAGCGCCCTCCCTGCGATGGTCAAAATACCGGTAGCGGCGAAGGTAGCGGCGAGCCGATCCACTTCTGATAGATCTGGGCCAGCTTGCCGTTCTGCAGGTTCAGCATGATCCAGGTGTTGAGCCAGAGCCGGAAATCCGGGTCTCCACGGCGCATGCCGATGGCGTAATAGGTCTCGCTGATCGTGAACTTGTTCTCGAACTGGCGATCCGGATACTCGCGGGCGAGCTTGTTGCCGAGCGCGCCGCCCGTCGCGATCGCATCAACTTGGCCGGCCAGGAGCGCCGCGATTGAGGTCGCATCGTTGTCGAAGCGCACGAGCTGCGCGTCCTTCGGGGCTTCGGCGGTCAACTGGCCGTCTTGGGTGGTCCCGCGGGGAATGCCGATCTTCTTGCCCGAGAGGTCGGCGAGCGACTTCAACTGCACGTTCTTGGTCGCGACCAGCACGCCGCTGGTGACGCCGTAAGGGTTCGAGAAGGCGATCGACTTGGCACGCTCGGCGGTAATGCTGAAGCTGGACATCGTCACGTCCGCCTTGTTCGTCAACAGGACTGGGATGCGGTTGGGCGCCGTGACGGCGACGATCTCGAGCTCGACGCCGAGATCCTTGGCGAGCAGCTTCGCCGTCTCGACATCGGCTCCGTCCGGCTCGCGCTTCTCGTTGGTCGAGCCCCAGGGCGGGAAGCCGAGATCGACGGCGACGACGAGCTTGCGCTTCTGCTGGATGGCATCGAGCATTTGCGCCTCCGCCGACACCGACGGCAATACGAAGCCGAGGGCCAGAGCGCAGGCCATTCCCCATTGTTTCAACATGTTCGATCCTCCCTGTGATCTCAAAAGATTCTCTTGATGAATTGCCGGAGTTCCGGCGTCTGTGGCTCTTGAAAGAGCTTCTTGGGCGATCCCTCTTCGTGGATCCGGCCGCCATGCATGAAGACGATGCGGTGCGCGACATCGCGCGCGAAGGTCATTTCGTGGGTGACGAGGATCATCGTCATGCCGCCCGCCGCTAGCCCCTCCATCACGCCCAGCACCTCGTCCTTGAGTTCGGGATCGAGCGCCGAGGTGACCTCGTCGAACAGCATGACCTTGGGCGACATGGCCAGCGAGCGGGCGATCGAGACACGCTGCTGCTGGCCGCCGGAGAGCTGGTGCGGGAAGGACGCCGCCTTGTCGGCGAGTCCGACGCGCTCGAGCGCGGCCCGCGCGATCTCGACCGCCTCGCGCTTGGGCACTTTCTTCACCACCGTCAGCGCGATGGTGATGTTGCCCTCGGCCGTGTAATGCGGGAACAGGTTGTAGCTCTGGAAAACGATGCCGACCGTCTGGCGCAACAGCCGCAGATCGGCCGAGCGCGACGTGACCTCGATGCCGTCGACGGTGATCGTGCCCGCCTGCACGCGTTCCAGCGCGTTGACGCAGCGCAGCAGCGTGCTCTTGCCGGAGCCGCTGCGCCCGATCAGCGCCAGCACCTGCCCGGGCGGGATCTTCAGCGAGACATCGCGCAGGACCGGGACCGCGCCGTAGCTCTTAGATACCGAGTTCAACGTTACGATGGACATTGAGTCTCCTGGCGAGCGACCTCTCCATGTGGCGGCTGAGGATCGAAAGCGGGATGCAGAGAAAGAAGTAGATCAGCGCGACGGTGCCGAAGACCCGGATCGGCTGAAACGTCGCGTCGTTGACGATCTGCCCGGCGCGGGCGAGCTCGACGAAGCCAATGATCGAGGCCAGCGATGTGTTCTTCACCATCGAGACCAGGAAGCCGACCGTGGGCGGGATCGCCACCCGCACTGCCTGCGGCACGATGATGTAGCGAAGCTGCTCGTAGCGCGACATGCCGATCGCGGCCGAGCCCTCCCATTGCGGGCGCGGGATCGATTCCAGGCAGCCCCGCCAGATATCGGAGAGGAAGGCGCTCGAATGCAGCGAGAGCGCCAGACCGGCGGCAAAGAAGCCCGGCACCGAGATGCCGACGAGGCTCAGGCCGAAATAGGTCAGGAAGAGCTGCATCAAGAGCGGGATGCCCTGCAGCAGCTGGATGTAGCCGATCGCCAGAATGCGCAGTGGGGCGAAGGCGGATACGCGCATCACCGCGACGGCGCCGCCGAGCAGGCTGCCGCCGATGAAGGCCGCGGCCGTCAAAAGGATGGTCCACCCCGCCGCACGCAGCAGGAACACCACGTCGAACCAGCTGAAGCTCTGAAACATCTCAGGCTCTCGCGCTGTGGTGCGGGAAGAGCAGCTTGGCGAGGCCCCAGAACATCAGCCGGAACAGGACGACGAGCACCAGATAGATCCCGGCCACGATGAAATAAGTTTCGAAGCTGCGGAAGGTGAACGACTGGATGCTGTTCGCCGCCGAAGTCAGTTCCTCCGCGCCGATCACCGACAGGATGCTGGTCGCCAGCATCAGCAGGATGAACTGGCTGGTCAGCGCCGGATAGACTTTCTCAAGCGCCGGCAGGAAGACGAAATAGCGGAAGACCTGGCGCGGCGTGAAGCCGAGTGCGATGCCGGCTTCGACATTGGAGCGCGGCACCGCCGTGATGCCGGCTCGCAGGATCTCGGTCGTATAGGAGGTGGTGTTGGCGACGAGTGCGAGCGCGGCCGCGGTCGTCGGCGCCAGCGAGATGCCGAGCGAGGGCAGGCCGAGATAGAAGAAGAACAGCTGCACCAGCAGCGGCGTGTTGCGGATGACGTCGACATAGCCGGTCACCAGCGCGCGCAGGACGAAGTAGCGCGAGGTCGCCAGCCGCGCCATGGCCGTGCCGAACACGACCCCGGTGATGATGCCGAGAGAGCAGTAGAGCACGGTGTAGAGGACGCCGGTCGCCAGTTGCGGCCAATAGTTGAACACCGGCGCGAACTGGAACGTGTAGCTGGTCATCGCCGCCTCGCGGCGGTCGCGCCCATGCAGCGTGCCGGGAGACGCCGCATCAGCGCGCCTCCGGCCCGAAGAACAGCGCGTCCTGGCGGCGCCGCAGCGTTGCCAGCATCGAGTCCTCCGCGATCTCGACATCGTCGCAGGTGATCAGCGCGCCCTTGGCGACAGGCCGGGCCAGGCGCCGGTTGGCCGCGAGGTAATAGGGCGCGGGCACCCCGGGGCCCAGCGCAGCGCCGGCCACCGCGTAGCCGGACACGTTCGCGATGCTGTGATGATGCCCGCTCGCGGTCAGGATCGTGCCGGCGGGCAGGTCGGCGTCGGCGCGGGCGGCAAGATCGAAGCGTGGCTTGGGTGATTCCGCGCCGCTGGAAATCCCGAGGATTCCGGCCTCGAGAATGCTGGTTGCGGCCTCCAGCCCGAGCACATGCCGCGGCAGATAGAGCAACGCCGTCGCGCCGTTGCGCGAGAGGAGATGCCCCTTCTCTCGCAGGATCGCCCAGGAGGCGGCATCCTCGCAGCGCACCACGACGAAGACGCCGCCGGCAAAGCTGATCTCGTCGGGCCGTCTCAGGCAATTGAACACGTCGATCCGCCGCTCGCCGGCGAGCACGCCGCCATCGGCGAGGACAGCAAAGGCGCTCGGCACCTCGGAGATCCGCAGGATCGGCGCATGCAGCTCCGGGCGGTCCGGCACGAGATCGACCGCATTGGCCGCGATCAGCAATTCGCAGAGATCGGGCACGGTGCGCTGGGGCAGCATCGAGGCGATCCGCGAGCGCTCCGCGATGACCTCCGCCACCGGCCTGGAGTCGAGCGACCAGCAATCCGACAGGCCAGACACGTGCGCCTCGCGGCCGTTGCTTAGCAGGGTGCCGGCAGCCTCGTCATAGACGAAGTCGTACTCGCTTGACTTGCCCGCGGCGACGACGGTGAAGCCAAGCGTTTCGGCCCAGGTCACCTGGCCCATCAGCAGGCTCGGCTGGTCGCCATCGATCGGCGTCACGACCTTGCCCTGGGACCGTGCCATGGCCGAGAGACCGGCGCCGACGACGATGTCGACCTCCTTGGAGACGAGCGCCAGATGCCGCCCGGCCTCGACCGCAAGCGAAGAATGCCGCGCCCCGGCTTCAGGATGGCCGGTCGCCTCGAGCACCACGTCGATCGGCAGTTCGACGACGCAGGCGAGATCGCCCGCCGCAATCGTCTTGCCGGCATCCCAGGCCGCCCTGGCCTCGGCCGCTGTGCTGCACAGCGCGATCTCGCGAGGGTCGGACCCCGCCGCGCGCCAGGCCTCGCCCGCCCGCTCCGGGGTGATGTCGACGGCGATGCGCGCGCCGAGCAGAGGCACCCGGCGAGCCTGCCCGAGAAAGCTGCGGCCGAAATCGCCGGTACCGACGATGCATGTCTCGACCGGCCTCGTCCCCGATCCAAAATAGCGGTGGTAATTCATCTCGCCCGAACGCGTTTCCCCAGGATGATTCTGATCGAGCGGTCTGCGCCACCCGTTGCGCCGGCCGGCCGGCATGAGCGGATCAGGGCATAGTTAAATCTTGCATGCAAGAATTTTGTTGCATGCCGCCCCCGTTGCCGCTGTGGAGCCAGCCCGGTTCGTTTGCGATATCCGCGTGCCGGGCTCCGGAAGCCGATAAAAGGCGGCGGCATTCCGCCAGAAGAAGCCTTCCCGCTCGAGGTCAGTGTGATCCGCCAGCATCTGCGACACGGAGCGCACCAGCGTGTCGAAATCGACCCGGAGGCCGGCAACGGGGAAATTGCTGGCGAAGATGCAGCGCTCGATGCCGAAGATCGATACTGCATCCCGCACGATCCGCCGGTTGGAGTCGTAGTCCCAGGGCTGGTCCTTGAGGCCGAACTCCGACACCTTCAGGTGGACATTTGGTTGCCGAGCGATCGTCTCCATCTGGGCGCGCCAGAATGCGAGGCCGTCCTCCGAGCGGTCCCAGGGAAACCCGGTGTGATTCAGGATGATCCGGGTGCTGGGAAAGAGGCGCGCCACTTCGGCCGCCTCGGCGAGATGCCAGGCTGGCACGCGGAGATCCCAGCTCAGATCGTGTTCCTGAAGCCGGGCGAAGCCTCGCAGCCAAGCCTCGTCCTGCATTGTGCCGGGGGCTCGGGGCGACATGGTCTCGGGGGAGCGCGAAGTGACGGGCTTGGAGCGGATGCCGCGTACCAGCGGAAAGGCAGCCTGCCGCGCCAAAACCTCCTCGGCGTTGGGTGTATGAAACCACGCATGGGCGACGATGGCATTGGGAAAGCCGTAGCGCTGGCTGAGGGCGCTGATCCAGCGCGTCTCGCCTGCCTGATCGTCGCGGTCCCATTCGGCTTCGCAATGAACCGTCATCAGCACGTTGTGCCGCGCCGTGTCGCGGCGATAGTCGTCTGGCAAATAGTTGCGCTTGATGCCGTCGTAATTGCCCAGGAAGAAATGCGGTTCCGGCTCGGCTCCGAGCCAGGGATGCCGGCCATCGGCCAGGTTCCAAAGATGGTGGTGCGCATCAATCAACGTGATGGCGTCGTCGGCGTGGTTCCAGGCATCATTGATGGTCTTCATCGTCTCTGTCTTCCTTGCGGTCGGTCCAGCCGTTGTTCGCGCGGTCGGAGTTCAGGCTCCTCCCTCAGGAATGGCGGACACCGCATACGCAGCGCAGTTAAGCGGTCTTCGAATGATCAGTCCAGAGATTGCATGCAAGAATCAATGCTGCGCTGCAGCCGTGCCTGTCTGCAGCGCAGCATGAGCATTGCCCGAGCGAGCCGCAGAAAATGGCCGGGTCCCAGGCGACCGCGGTGGACGTGGTCTCCGATCATCACCGCCGACGTGGCTGTTTCATCGCCGACCGTGGCGGTCGCAAAGTTACCGTTTCGGGCGCGGAATAGTGTGCGGCAAGAACCCGCAGACAGAACTGGGTAACCGCAATCCTGCCCGGTGAACTCGACCACATTGGAGAACGGAGCGAAGTAGGGTCCTCCTGCAAAAACATCTCGTAGGAGGCGCCAAGCCAATCTCCCAGCCTGTGCATTCAACGGAAGCTTCCAGCCATTGGCGACACCGCTGGATCCAAGCGTTCACAGGCGTCAAGAAAAGCCAAGGATGAGCGGTCGTTCTCCTGAAGGAGCGTCATTGAGGGGCTCAACCGCAAAGCTCCGCCGGCTGCTGCGAGCCGGCTCGCCACGACGTACCTGCTCAGCTTGAGCGTCCGGATCAACTCCGCGATCTGCCGCGCGCTGGCCGGTGCGGGCCAAGGCTGCGCTATCTTGTCTCTTTTTCTCTGATTGGTCTCGACACGCGCTGGCGTCGGGGTGTCGGCGAGGCGCCGACGCTGGCCGCGCTCCAACGTAGCGTCCTCGTCGAAATAGATATTTTTAATGTCAGGGTCACTTGCTGAAAATGTACGAAGCGAAGTTGCCTTGCAGGACGCCAAGTCTGGTGATGCGCCACTTTGCTCCTTTGGAGTTGGCTCGCGCTGGCTCCAAGGTCGGGCTTAGGAGCTATGATTTAAGTATCGACGGGCCAGCACACTTTACCACCTGGCGTGCCAATAAGCGCCGGCGAGCGAGTGGCTTATGCGTTCGCACATAATTTCACCGCTCGAATTTGTGGAATTCCGGCACGTCTATAGCGGTCATACTATGCCTCCCTGGTATGACCAACGCGCCTTGGCCCTGGACTCCGAAATCCTGTTCCTGGCCGAGCCAACCTCCGGCCTCGATCCGCCCTCCTATGCATTCGATCGGTTGCTGCTGACGCTCGCCGCCAGCCTGAAACTGACGGTGATGATGATCACCCACGACCTGAGCACCCTTCACACGAGCATGATGGGCCGGGAGCGAGCACGCCGGTGACGATCAGGTTGCGCAATTGGCCGACGACATTGGCGAGCAGCGCGCCTTTGCGCCGCGTTTGGGCCTGTGTCTGTGCGATCAGGGCCGCGAGCGGCGTCGACGCCGGGGATGTGGTCATGGCAGGGCGAGCATTCCGGAGAGTGGCTTGACTGCTTCGACTTCTTGCATGCAACTTTCGCCGCCTTCAAGGGCAGTGCCCGGCAGTCAAACTGGACCTCAGCCATGCAGATCATCGACCTTTCGATGCCCATCGGGCCGCATTTTCGTTGGCCTGTGGAACTGAGTATCAAGGGCGATATCGCCAAAGGCGACCAGTTTCGTGTCTCGCGCCTCTCGGCGACCTGCCACGGCTTTTCGCATGTCGATGCCATGGCGCATTTCGTCGCCGGCGGCCCGACCATCGAGACAACGCCGCTATCGGACGTGGTCGGCCCCTGCCGCGTGCTGAACCTCAGCGCGCGCCCGGCCAATGAGCCGATCGAGCCCGAACATCTGGCGGCGGCCGATCCCGGCGGCAAGGAGGGCGAAATCCTGCTGCTCGCCACCCATTGGTCCGACCGCCGCGATTACAACGACCGGACCTTCTGGACCGAGGCGCCCTGGCTCAGCCGTGCCTCCGCGGAATGGCTGGCGGCGCGCAAGCCCAGCGCCGTCGCCGTCGATTTCCCGCAGGATTACCCGATCCGCCTGCTGCTCGACGGCAAGGAGGTGCCCAAATCCGAGCATGTCACGCATCACATTCTGCTCTCAAACGGCGTGACGCTGATCGAATACGTTTTCAACACCAGCCGCCTCACGGCGCCCCGGAATCTGTTCTCCGCCGCCCCCCTCATGATTCCGAATGCCGACGGCGCGCCTGCCCGCTTCTACGCCATCGAGGGTCTGCCGGTCTGATTGTGGTTTGACACCTCAACCGCACTCAGTATGCTGCATACAGATAACGATGACCGGGCGATCAAGCGCCCCGGCGCTTAGGGAACAAGGAGGCGGCGATGGTGAAAAACCGCGCCCTGCTGGCCCATGGCCGGCAGCGTCTTCGCACGCATCGGGATGACCGATGGGTCGCGCCATGAACGCCCGCAGCCGGGCCGCGCTCCTGCGCGGCGTCGAGAATCTGCTCATCATCGGCTTTGTCGCGATGATCGCGATGGTCTTCGGCAATGTCGTGCTGCGCTACATCTTCAATTCCGGCATCACGGCTTCGGAAGAGCTGTCGCGGCTGATCTTCGTCTGGCTGACCTTCGGCGGCGCCTTTCTGGTGGCGCGCGAAGGCGGCCATCTCGGCATGACCACGATCGTTCTGGCGCTCGGGCCCGCCGGCCGCTGGTGGTGCCGTCTGGCGGCGGAAGGGCTCTCGCTGCTTTGCATGGCGCTGCTGGTCGTCGGCTGCTGGACGCAGACCGCCATCAACATGAGCAATCATGCGCCGGTCACCGGCGTCCCACTGGCGATGACCTATCTCGCCGGCCTGGTCTGCGGGCTCGGCATCGGCGCTCTCAACCTGCTCACGATCATCGCGCTGCTGCGCGGGCAGATCGACAACGACGCGCTCGTTATCGGCGCGGAATCGGAAGAGCTCGCGGCCTTCGAGGCGCAACAGCATCGGGATGGTCGGGCATGACCGTCTTCGTCTTCCTGGGTTCGCTGCTCGGGGCCATGGGGCTCGGCATGCCGATCGCGACGGCCCTGCTGGTCTGCGGGGTCGCCCTGATGCTCCATCTCGACAGCTTCGATCCGCAGATCCTGGCGCAGAACTTGGTCGCGGGTGCCGACAGCTTCCCGCTGATGGCGGTGCCCTTCTTCATGCTGGCGGGCGAACTGATGAATGCCGGCGGGCTCTCCCGCAGGATCATCGAGCTCGCGGTGGCGTTGGTCGGCCATGTCCGCGGCGGGCTCGGCTATGTCGCGGTGTTGGCTGCGCTGGTGATGGCGAGCATTTCCGGCTCGGCGGTCGCCGACACCGCCGCGCTGGCGGCGATCCTGCTGCCGATGATGCGCCAAGGGAACTACAATATGCCGCGCGCGGCCGGGCTGATCGCGGCCGGCGGCATCATCGCGCCTGTCATCCCGCCCTCGATCGGCTTCGTGGTCTTCGGCGTCGCGGCCGGCGTGTCGATCACGCGGCTCTTCCTCGCAGGCATCGTGCCCGGCCTGCTCATGGGCCTCGCGCTCGTCATCACCTGGTGGATCGTCGCCCGCGACGAGCCCGTCGCGCGCCCCGGGCGGGCGAGCCTGCGTGAGATCGCAAAGGTCGCGTTCGATGGCATCTGGGCGCTTGCCCTGCCGGGGCTGATCATCGGTGGCATGAAGGCCGGCGTTTTCACCCCGACGGAAGCCGCCGTGGTGGCCGCCGTCTACGCAGCCTTCGTCGGCGCCTTCATCTATGGCGAGTTCAAGCTCGAGCATCTGCGGCCGGCGCTGCTCAACGCGATCAAAACCTCGGCCTCGGTGATGTTCCTGGTCGCGGCGGCGATGGTCTCGGCCTGGCTGATCACCATCGCCGACATTCCCGGCCAGGTCGCCGCGCTGCTCGGGCCGCTGCTCGACAACAAGACGCTACTGATGCTTGCGATGATGGCGCTCGTCGTCGTCGTCGGCACCGCGCTCGACTTCATCCCGACCGTGCTGATCCTGACGCCGGTGCTAATGCCGATCGTCAAGCAGGCCGGCATCGACCCCGTCTATTTCGGCGTGATGTTCATCATCAACAACGCGATCGGCCTGCTGACGCCGCCGGTCGGCACGGTGCTGAATGTGGTCTGCGCCGTCGGGCGCATCCCGATGGACCGCGTCATTCGCGGCGTGATGCCGTTCCTGCTCGCGCAGGTCGCCCTGCTTTTCCTCCTCATCCTCGTGCCCGAGATCGTGACGGTTCCGGCGCGCTGGCTGTCGGGACGCTGAAGCCTGCCAAAAAACAGAAAGACTCCGGAGGACGCCATGACCCGCAGCAATCCATTCCCGACCCGTCGCGACGCCCTTGCCGGCGCAGGCTCCGGCATCGGCCTGTTCATGATCGGCCGCCCCGCCCTGGCGCAGGCGACGAAATTGCGCTTCGCGCATCCGCATCCGGAGGCCGATAGCTGGCACAAGGCGGCGCTGCTGCTGGCCGAGCAGATCAAGACCAAGAGCCAGGGGCGCTACGAGGTCCAGGTCTTCCCCAATGGCTCGCTCGGCTCCGATGCCCAGACCATCAGCGCGGTGCGCGGCGGCTCGCTCGACATCTGCCTGACCGGCAATCCCTTCTTCACCGGGCTCGCGCCGAAGCTCAACGTGCTCGACCTGCCCTTCCTGATCCAGAGCCGCAAGCATGCCGCCGCCGTGATGGACGGTCCCATCGGCGATGGGCTGCGTCAGGAACTGGAGGGCTCCAATCTCAAGGCGCTGGCAACCTGGGAGATCGGCTGGCGTAACCTCACCAACAACCGCCGCCCCGTCGCCACCGCTGCCGACATCAAGGGCCTGAAGATCCGCACCACACCGAACCCGGCGCATATCAAGGCCTTCCAGCTGCTCGGCGCGGTGCCGACGCCGATGGCCTTCACCGAGCTCTTCACCGCGCTGGAGACCGGCACCGTCGACGGGCAGGAAAACCCGGTGACCCTGATCCTCAATGCCAAGTTCAACGAGGTGCAGAAGCATCTCTCGCTGACCCGGCACGCCTTCACCACTGGCCCGCTGGTGATGAACAAGGGGAAGTTCGACGCCTTGCCGGCCGATATGCGCGAGATCTTCGTCAAGACGGCGGTCGAGATCGCTGGCACACAGCGGCAAATGAACGAGGACACCGAGGGCTCGAGCCTCGCCGAACTGAAAAAGGCCGGCATGCAGACGGTGGAGAGCCCCGATCGCGAATCCTTCGCGAAGATCGTTACCGCCGAGGTCGAGAAGGACTTCGTCGGCAAGTTCGGCAGCGAGACGCTCGACGCGATCAAGAAGGCGGCCGTCTGAGCCATCCCGCAAGGGCCGCAATCGACCGGAACGAGACCGCCTCCGTCGCGACCACGCGACGAGGCGGACAAGGGAGGATATCGTCCATGGCGCCACCGCTGACGGGCATCAGGGTTCTCGACATATCGCAGGTCATGGCCGGGCCGTTCTGCTGCATGCTGCTGGCGGATATGGGCGCCGACGTCATCAAGATCGAGCCGCCGGGGACCGGCGATTCGACGCGCCAGTCGATGGGTTTCCGGATGAAGGGAGAGGACAGTCCCGGCTTCCTCGCGCTCAACCGCAACAAGCGGAGCATCGCGCTCGACCTCAAATCCGACGCTGACCGCGAGGTGCTCTGCGCGCTGGTCCGGACCGCCGACGTCCTCGTCGAGAATGCCCGTCCCGGCGTCGCCGGCCGGCTCGGTATGGACTACGCCACGCTGAGCGAGATCAATCCGCGGCTGATCTATGCCAGCATTTCCGGCTTCGGTCAGACGGGTCCATGGTCGCAGCGGCCGGGCTTCGACCTGATCGCCCAGGCGGTCTCTGGCGTGCTGAGCTCGAACGGATTGCCGGGGATGGAGCCCGCCAAGAACTCGATTCCCGTGGCTGATCTCGGCGCCGGGCTGTTCAGCACTTATGCCATCCTCAGCGCCGTCATCGGCCGCCAGACCACCGGCAAGGGCCAATATCTCGACGCCTCGCTGTTCGAGGCGGCGCTCGCGCTGTCCGTCTGGGAGACCACCGAACTCTGGGGCACCGGGCGGACACCGGAGCCGATCGGTTCGGCCAACCGCATGTCGGCGCCCTATCAGGCCGTGGCGGCATCCGATGGCTGGTTTGTCATCGGCGCCGCCAATCAGCGGCTCTGGCTCAAGCTGCTCGGGGTGCTGGGCCGCGAGGACCTGCAGGAGGATGCGCGCTTCTCGACCAATGCCGCGCGCCTGCAGAACCGGCTCGCCTTGATCGACGCGATGGCGCCAACCTTCCTGACGCGCACCCGCCGCGAATGGATCGACGGACTGCTCGAAGCCGGCGTTCCCGCCGACCTGATCCTCGACTACGCCGAGGCCGTCGTCAGCGAGCAGGCCGTGGCGCGCGAGATGGTCAAGATGGTGCCCCATCCGGTCGAGGGTGAGTTCCGCGCGCTAGGCTTCCCGGTGAAGCTCAGCGGCACGCCGCAGGAAATCCGTCTGCCGCCGCCCTTGCTCGATGAGCATGGCGCGGAACTGCGCGCGGAACTGGTCGGGAAAGGACTTCTGCCCGGCGCATTGAAGACGGGGACGGCGTGATGAGCGGGCCCCGCGTCACCTACGAGAAGGCGGGCGACATCGCCCATGTCCGCTTCGACAATCCCGGAGCCTATAACGCCCTGACCAGCGCGATGTGGCTCCAGCTCCGTGAGATCGCAGGCGAGATCGCGGCGGATTCCTCCGTGCGCGTCGCCGTGTTCCGGGGCGTGGGCGGCAAGGCCTTCGTCTCCGGCACCGACATATCGGGCTTCGCCAAATTCACCAGCGGAGCCGACGGCATCGCCTATGAAGAGAGCGGCGACGAATGCATGCGCGCGCTCGACGCCATCCCCCTCACCACCATCGCCGTGATCGATGGCTGGGCCGTCGGCGGCGGGCTCAATATCGCAGCGGCCTGCGACTTCCGGATCGCAACGCCCGATGCCCGTTTCGGCTCCCCGATCGGCCGCACGCTCGGCAATTGCCTTTCGCCGCTCAGCCTTGCGCGGATCGGCGGTGCGATCGGCGTTCCGGCGGCGAAGCGCATGGTCCTGCTCGGCGAAATCTTCGGCGCGCAGGACCTTATGTCCACCGGCTTCCTGCTGCGAATCGTCGAGCCCGAGGCGATCGATGCCGAACTCGAAGCCCTGTGCCGCCGCGCGGCCGAGAACGCCCCACTGACGACGCGGGCGACTAAGGAGATCCTGCGACGCATGGCGTTCGAGAACCTGCCCGAGGTCGATGACCTGATCGCGCAGGTCTATGGCAGCGACGATTTCAGGCGAGGCGTGAGCGCATTTCTGGCGAAGACCAAGGCGCTGCCCGCCTGGACCGGGAGTTGACCAAAGCCGGCCTCGGCTGACGCAGCCCGCGGCGGGCAGGCCACTGCCGCTGCTGGCATGCAAGATCGAGCGCGCGCCTGCCGCGTGCTGTAAAGCGAGTGTTTCGAGCCGCGCTCGTTAGCTCAGTGGCGGCCGTTTTGTCATACGTATTGCCTCGCCTGACGTCGCGCCGGCGAAGACATGAGCGGCAGTCGGAAAATTGCGACACCGTCCTCCAAAGCGATTGACGCTCGATTTCTTGCATGCAAGCTTTCTGCCGATCCCGCAGAGGATCGTCGGAGCGCAGCATCTGCGCTCCGCCAGATAGGTCGCAGCGCAAGCTCGGCAAGGGACCGGAGACGCCATCATGTCACGCGAGAAGACCCTTTCGACGTCGGGATTGACGCGCCGCGCCGCGATCGGCGGCGCGGCCCTATTCGCCGCGACATTGCCGGCGATCCGCACTGCCCGAGCGGCGGTTGAATTGCGCCTGACCCATCCGGCCGATCTCAGCCATCCGGTCCATCTCGAGGCCGAGGCCATGGTCAAGCGCATCAGCGAGCGCAGCAATGGCGAGGTGAAGATCACGATCTTCCCCAACAACGCGCTTGGCTCTCCCGTCGAGGCGGCACAACAGACGCGGCTCGGCGCCATCGACATGATGCTGCTCAACCCCGCCAATATCGAGGCGCTGTCGAAGACTATCGGGGTGATCAACATCCCCTACCAGTTCGACAGCTATGAGCACGCCCACCAGACGCTCGACGTCACCGGCCGCGACTGGATCGCCGAGCAGCTCAAGACGGCCGGCTTCACCTGGATCGCCAATTTCGAATGGGGCTTCCGCGCGACCACGAACAGCCGCCGGCCTATCAACCAGCCCGCCGATGTGCAGGGATTGAAGATCCGCGTGCCGCCCGAGCTGGCGATCAAGGCCGCCTTCGAGGCCCTCGGCGCCAGCACGCAGACGATCGCGTTCCAGGAAGTCTATCTGGCGCTCGCCAACAAGGTCGTCGATGGCCAGGACAACCCTGTCGGCACGACATTCGCCGCCAAGTTCTTCGAGGCGCAGAAGCATCTGGCTCTGACCAAGCACATCTACGCCTCGATCATGTTGTGCGCCAATCCGCGCACCTGGACGAGCAAGCTCAACGAGGCGCAGCGCAAGATCGTACAGGAGGAAGGTACCGCCGCGGGTGTCGCCGCGCGCAAGGGCGTGCGCGACAACGAGGAGGCCAATCTTGCCGCCATGCAGAAGGCTGGCGTCGAGATCACCCGTCCCGATGTCGGCCCGTTCCGCGACAAGATGGGCCCGGCCTATGACCAGCTGCGCAAGGCGCTGGGCGAAGACACCTGGACGTCCTGGACGAAGCTCGTTGCCGCGGCGCGCGCCTGACGCGCTGCGGACAAGATCATGCTGATCACCGCTGTCCTCGTCTCGATCTGTGTCGTCATCCTAATCGGCATCCCGATCGCCGTCGCGCTCGGCTTGGTGGCGATCGGCCTGATGGTACTGACCGTCGGGCCCGACATGCTCGTCGTCTTCATCCAGCGCACCTACGCCGGCACGACCTCATTCCCGCTACTGGCGATCCCGTTCTTCGTGCTCGCCGGCAATCTGATGAATGTCGGCGGCACGACCGAGCGCATCTTCGAGGTCGCCCAGCTCTGTGTCGGCCGCATCCGGGGCGGGCTCGCCCATGTCAACGTGATCGGCTCGGTGATCTTCGCGGGCATGTCGGGTTCGGCCGTGGCGGACGCCGCCGGCATGGGCGTGATCGAGCATCGCGCCATGACCAAGGCCGGCTATACCGGCCGCTTCGCGGCAACCATCACCGCTGTATCCTCCACGATCGGGCCGATCATCCCGCCGAGCATTCCGTTCGTCATCTATGGCAGCCTCGCCAATGTCTCGGTCGGGGCGCTGTTCCTCGCCGGCATCGTGCCCGGCCTGTTGATGGCGGCAGCGCTGATGGGCGTGATCATGCTGGTCGCCAAGCGCATGAACCTGCCGCGCGGCGACGCTCTGCCGCCGCTGCGCGAGGCGTTGTCGATCGTCTCCAGGGCCGGCCCGGCGCTGATGCTGCCGCCGACGATCCTGCTCGTCATCCTGACCGGCATCGCGACGCCGACGGAAGCGGCCGTTGTCGCAGCGGCCTACGCCTTCATCCTCGGCCGCTTCGTCTACCGCGAACTCGGCTGGGCAGCGACAGTCGATGTGCTCTGGGACACGGCGCGCCAGACCGCGCAGGTCATGTTCATCATCGCGCTGGCGGCGCCATTCGGCTGGGTCCTGATCCAGCAGCAGATTCCCAACGCCATCCTCAACGCCTTCCTGACGATGTCGTCGGAGCCCTGGGTCATCTTGCTGATCATCAATGCGGTGCTGCTGCTGCTTGGCATGTTCATCGAGGGCATCGCCATCATGATCATCGCCTACCCGGTGCTGCTGCCGATCATCCTGAAGATCGGCGTCGACCCGGTCCATTTCGGGGTGATCCTGGTGCTCAACATCATGATCGGGCTGGTTACGCCACCGGTCGGTCTGTGCCTCTATGTCGTCGCCGGCATCGCCAAGATCTCGATCGCCGAGATCACCCGCGAAATCTGGCCCTATGTGCTCGCTCTCATCGGCGTGCTGATGCTGATCACCTATGTGCCGGCGATCTCGCTATGGCTACCCCACCTGCTCGGCTACGGAGTGGCGCGATGATGGCCACCCTCAAGCTGCTCGACCGGAGCGTCTTCCTCGCCTGCAAATACGGCGCGCTGACCTGTTTCCTCGTTCTCTTCAACCTGCTCGGCCTGGCCATCATCCTGCGCCTCGTCCCGCTTTTCACGATCGCCGGCTATGACGAGCTCGTCGAATGGCTGTTCATCTGGCTGGTCATGTTGACCTCGCTGGCGCTCTGGCGCGAAGGCTCGCTCTACCGGGTGGTGCTGTTCGAGGATCTGCTGCCGCCGGCCGCCCGCAAGCTGGTCGAGATCGCGATCAACCTCGCCATGCTGGCCTTTGCCGTGACGCTCGCCCTGTACGGCTTCGACTTTATGGAGATGTCAGGCGAGACGACGCCGTTCCTGCGGCTCGACAAGAGGTGGTGGTACGCCGCCATCCCGCTCTGCTCCGCCGTGATGGCGCTCTACAGCCTGGCCTGGCTCTGGCGGGTCATCCGTGGCGAGGCCGCGCTCGAATCCACTGCGACGCTGATCGGCTGACGATCGTGCATTTTAACGGAACGATGATATGGCTCGACTGAACGACAAGGTTGCGATCATCACGGGCGGTGCCGGCGGCATCGGCGCGGCAACCGGCGAACTTTTCGCCACTGAAGGCGCCGCCATCTCATTGGTGGACATCGACGCCGGAGCGCTTGCCCAGGTCGCCTCGACAATTCGGGAGCGAGTGCCGGGCGCGCGCCTGATTGAGATCGCACGCGATGTCGGACAGGAGGCCTCGGCCGCGACGATCATTGCCGAGACGCTGGCGGCCTTCGGCAAACTTGATGCTCTGGTCAACAATGCCGGCATCCGTTCCTATGAGCCGCTCGACGCGGCGAAGGCGGAAACCTGGGACAGGATTCTCTCGGTCAACCTGCTCAGCTACGCTTTTCTCGCCCGCGAGGCGCTGCCGGCGCTGCGGGCATCCGGCAAGGGCGCCATCGTCAACATCTCCTCGACGCACGCCTTCAATCCGCGCGCCGGAATGGGCCAGTACGACGTCGCCAAGGCCGGCATCATCTCGATGACGAAGACGCTGGCCTTCGAGGAGGCTGATCGCGGGGTGCGCGTGAACGCGGTCTGCCCAGGGCTGACGCTGACGCCGTTCCATGTCCGTCGCTTCGCGCCCGAGGGCAAGTCGGAGCAGGACCTGCGGACCGAGACAGTCGACCACAACATCCAGCGCCGCTGGGCCGATCCGCGCGAGGTCGCCTGGCCGATCCTGTGGCTCGCCTCCGACGAAGCCTCGTTCATGACCGGCTCGGTGATCATGGCCGATGGCGGCACGCGCGTCTGACGCCGAAGGGAGCAGCATCCATGACCAAACCCCGCATAGGCTTCATCGGCATCGGCATCATGGGCGAGGCCATGACGCGCCGCCTGCTCGACAAGGGCTACCAGGTGACGGTCTGGAACCTCGAGCCTGAGCGGCTCGATACCGTCGTCCCGCACGGCGCCAAGCCCGCTGGTTCCCCAGCGGAGGTGGCTGCCAAATGCGATGTCGTCATGCTCTGCGTGCTGCACATGGCCGCCGTCGAGCGCTGCGTCTTCGCCGAAGACGGCGTCGCGGCTGGCGGGTCTTCGACGAAGCTCATCATCGACCTCTCCACCGCCGATCCTGAGGGAACGCGGCAAGCGGCGGCGAAGCTCAAGGAGCTGACCGGAGCCGGTTGGGTCGACGCACCGGTCTCGGGCGGGCCGCAGCTCGCCCGCACGGGTGGAATGACGGTCATGGCCGGCGGCTCGGATGCGGATTTCTCGGTCGCGCAGCCGTTGCTGGCCGACATGGCCGGAAATCTCACGTTGATGGGTCCGGTCGGCGCCGGCCAGACCACCAAGGTGATCAACCAGGCCATCGTCGGCACCGGCTATGTCGTGATGGCGGAGGCTCTGATGCTGGCCGAGGCCGCCGGCATCGATGCCGCCCGCCTGCCGCAATGCCTCGCCGGCGGGCATGCCGATTCCAGCTTGTTGCAGCGGCTCTATCCGCAAATGCAGCAACGTGCCTTCGAGCCGCCGGCGAGCTATGCCCGGCAGTTGCTCAAGGATCTCAAGGCGGTCTCGGCCTTCTCGCAGGGGCTGGGGCTCGACCTCAAGGTGATCGAGGAGGCGGTGCATCGCTATGGCGACTATGTCGCGCTCGGCCACGAAATGAGCGACTCGGCTGCGGTCGTGAAGCTCTACGAGCACGCCGCGGCCTCGCGCGGACGCATCTGATGGCAAGCACGCCGCAAAAGCCCAGGGCGGTGATCGACGCGCATCACCATGTCTGGGATCTCGAGCGCAACCACCATCCCTGGCTTAGCGACGAGCCGCCGATCCCGTTCCGCTATGGCGACTACTCCGCCATCCGCAAGAGCTACATGCCGGCCGACTACCGTCGCGACACGACCTGCTGGCCGGTGACGGCTTCCGTCTACATCGAGGCGGAATGGGAGCGCTCGAACGCCATCAGCGAAAGCCGCTGGATCGCGGGCGTTGCCGCCGAGCACCGGTTGCCCTCGGCCGTGGTCGCGTGGTGCGATCTCGCGGACCCCGGCGCGGCCGAACTTCTGGCCGCCCATGCGGCGATCCCGATCGTGCGCGGCATCAGGCATAAGCCCGCCGCCGCCGCCAGCGCCAGCGAGGCCAGGCGCGGCCAGCCCGGTTCGATGGACGATCCCGCCTGGCGCGAGGGCTATGCCCACCTTGCCGCCAACGGGCTGTCCTACGACCTACAGACGCCGTGGTGGCATCTCGACGCGGCCACCGAGCTGGCGCGCGATGTGCCCGCGACGCAGATCATCCTCAACCACACCGCCTTGCCTGCCGACCGCAGCCCCGAGGCGCTGTCGTCATGGCGGCGGGCGCTCGAAACGGCGGCCGCGCAGCCCAACATCGCCCTCAAGATCTCCGGCATCGGCCTGCCCGGCATCCCCTGGGCCCAGGCAGGCAACGCACCGATCATCCGCGACGCGATCGCGATCTTCGGCGTCGAGCGGGCGATGTTCGCCAGCAATTTCCCCGTCGACAGCCTGGTCGGCGATTTCAACACGATCTTCTCAGGCTTCCTCACTGCCACGGCCGACCGGTCCGAAGAAGACCGGGAGCGCCTGTTCCACGACAACGCAGCGAGGCTCTACCGGCTCTGACACCGGGCCGTTCGACAACCAGAAAAACAAAACGGGAGGATACCATGAAGACGCGCGATGCCTTGAAGATGCTGGCCCTCGGCCTCGGCCTGTCCGTCGGTCTCAGCCTGCCAGCCCAGGCGCAGGTCACGATCCGCTACGCCCATGTCGGCTCGGAAGGCGACATCCAGTACTGGTATGCCGAGGAATTCGCCAAGCGCGTCAACCAGCGCACGGAAGGCCGGGTCAAGGTCCAGGTCTTCCCGAATTCGCAGCTAGGCGGCGCGCAGGAGACCGTCGACGGCGTGCGCAGCGGCGCCATCCCGCTGGCGCATCACGAATTCGCTTCGCTCGCCCGGCTGAGTCCCGACATCGCCGTCTTCGCCGCGCCCTTCGCCTATCGCGATGGCACGCATGCGATGACTGCGACCGACCCGACGAAGTCCGAGGTGATGAAGGAGCTCTCCGACAAGCTCGTCGCCTCGGCCAATATCCGCATCATCGGCCGGCTCTATCGCGGCGCACGCCAGATGACGGCGAAGATGGCGGTCTATTCCCCGGCCGATCTCAAGGACAAGCGCTTTCGCGGCGTGCCGCTGCAGCTTTGGACTACGATGATCAAGGGCATGGGCGCCATTCCGACGCCGGTCGAGGTCGGCGAACTGCCGACGGCGCTGATGACCGGCATGGTGATCGGGCAGGAGAACCCGCTGACCATGATCAACGCCAACAAGCTCTATGAGGTGCAGACGCATGTCATGCTGACCAGCCACATGCAGAACGTGCTGCCGGTCTTCATCAACGAGCGCACCTGGCAGTCGATCCCGGAGAAGGACCGCGCCATCGTCTCAGCTACAGCGGCCGAAATCGGCGAGGAGACCCTGAAACTTGGCAACGAGGCCGAGTCCAAGCTGATCGACGAGCTGAAGAAGAAGGGCATGAAGTTCGTCACCGAGGCCGACGGCCTCAAGGTCGAGGATTTCCGCAAGGCCGTCGGCGCACAAGTCCGCGCCGACTTCCCGAGCTGGGGCCCCTATATCGAGCGCATCGCCGCCGTGAAGTGAAGGCTTCACCCTCGTGACGACCGGGCGGCCTCGCGCCGCCCGCTCCGCTCCCGGCGCGGCCTGTGTTTGGGAGATTTCGCCTAGTACGCCGCCCGCGAGAACGCTCCATGCATGCCGAGATCCTCATTCCCGACGCCCCTGTTGCGTCTATCGCCGTCGACAGCCGGACCTATGCGATCGACCGGGCCATGGAGCCGCTGCGCTGGGTCTTTCGTTGGGGCAGCCTCGTCATGCTGGTCGCGATGGTCGTCCTGCCCTTCCTCCAGGTCGTAGCCCGCGAAATCATCGGCTCGCCGCTGATCGGGGCCGAAGAGCTCGCGCGCTTCATGCTGATCTGCACGGTCTTCATCGCCCTGCCCTATGTGGCAGCGGGCGGAGCCAATATCCGCATGGAGGAAATCCTCTCGCTCTGCCCGGCCCGCTTCGTCCGCAGCGTCAAGATCGTGATCGCGCTCGTCGCCATCGCGACCTTCGCGACTGCCGCCATCGCCAGCCTGATCGCGATCACCAGCAATCTCGACAATGCCACGCCGACGCTCGGCATGCCCTACTGGCTCTTCCTCGGTGCGGCCTTCGCCAGCTTCACCATGACCACGGCCGAATGCGTGATCCAGTTCGTCAAGGTGCTGCAGGACAAGCCGCTCTACATCAGCTTCCCGCAGGAGATGGAGCCTGAGGAAGAGCTCGATCTGCCGCCCGAAATGAAGATCTGAGCGAGCGGAAAGAGCCCCATGTCCTTGGTCGTCATCCTCGCTTTCGTCACCTTCTTCATACTCGGTTTCCCGGTCGTCGTCGCCATCGCCGTCCCGGCACTGCTTTATGTCTTACTGGCCGGCTTCCCGATCGAGCTGATTGCGCAGCGCATGACCTATGCGCTCGACTCGTTCCCGCTCGTCGCCGTTCCGGTGTTCATCTTTGTCGGCAGCCTGATGAACCAGAGCGGCATCACAAGCGACATCTACCGCTTCGCCCATACCGTTGCGGGGCGCGTTCCCGGTGGACTGGCGCAGGTCAACGTCATCGGCTCGCTGATCTTTTCGGGCACATCGGGGGCGGCGCTTGCCGATATCGGCGGGCTCGGACGCATCGAGATCCGCGCCATGGTCAATGCCGGTTTCACCCGCGCCTATGCCGCCGCGATCACCGGCGCCTCGGCCGTCGTCGGGCCGATCTTTCCGCCCTCGATCCCGATCATCATCTACGGCTCGGTCACCAGCGTCTCGATCGTGCAGCTGCTGGTCGCGGGCATCATGCCGGCACTGCTTTATGTCGCGCTGCTGATGCTCACCGTCGCCTGGCTGGCGCATCGCCATGGCCATCCGCGCTCGAAGACCTGGCCGAGCCTGCGAGAGATCTGGTCGACCTTCCTTCCTGCGGCACCGGCGCTGTTCACGCCGATCCTGCTGGTCGGGGGAATGCTGCTCGGCATCTTCACGCCGACTGAAGCCGCGTCTGTGACCGTCGCCTACATCCTGCTGATCACCTTCGTGTTCTATGGCGGCATGAGCTGGGCGCGACTGCGCTTCGCGCTGTTCGACACCGTTAAGACGACGTCGGCCGTACTGATCATCGTCTCGGCGGCGGCGCTGTTCGGCTGGATTCTGACGATCGAGCAACTGCCGCAGACCTTCACGCGCACGATCCTGTCGCTCTCGACCGATCCGCTGGTGTTGCTGCTGATCGTCAATGCGCTGCTGCTAGTCGTCGGCATGTTCCTGGATTCGACCACAGCGACGCTGTTGGTCGCGCCGCTCGTCACCGCGCCGCTGGTGATGGCCGGAGTCGACCCGGTCCATCTCGGCATCATCTTCATTTTCAATCTGATGATCGGCCTGCTGACGCCGCCCATGGGGCTGGCGCTCTTCCTACTGGCCGACATCGCCAAGGCGCCGATGCCGGCAATCTTCAAGGCCTTGCTGCCCTTCTACATTCCCCTGTTCGGAGCGCTCGCCATCATCACCTTCTTCCCGAATCTGACGCTCTGGCTACCAAAGATGTTGCGGTAGTTTGGCGGAACGGTCGGCGGTCGCCCCGCCTGGCCGCGTGCAGCCAAGTCCTCTGGCAACTCTCGGCGGCAAGTTTCGATTTTCAGATTATCGCGAGGCAAGGAGACGCCGTTGCTGCACCGTCTCTCCTTTAGAGATCAGTCCGCCGTCTTTCGGCGTCGTCGCCTGCGGGCACATCCAGAAGCGAGTTCGGCTGCTAGCGTCAGACGAGCGGTAATGTCGTCGGCTATGAAGCCTGTCGCTAACTTGCCAATCCGGACTAACTGGCGCCGCCGGGCAAGGACGTTGTAGGCTACGCTACGAAATTGCGCATCCACATACCGGACGTTCCGCATTTCGGATATGGGCCACTCTTGCCCCTTCGATCTCAATTCGGAAGCAGACGCGCGATCAGGTAACCGCGAGAGCCTACGCCGATGATCTGTCGCGTCGCCTGGTACTGCAAGCGTTGCTCATGGAGGTATGCCGCTCGACGGCTTCTACCACCTGCGAGCGCGTGTTTGATCCGGGACTTCGACGCCGACCGTAGATCGTCCTTTCGAACCACGATGGCTGCGCCGTCGCAAGCACGGCCGAAACAAGGGCACTCAGGATCAAGTGGGGCGCGCCAATGCGCCAGATCCACAATCTGTGCAACCGCGAGGTCTGTGCGGTGACACCTGCCGCCCTAACGCTGTCTGCGCCACGCTAAGACTGATCGAGCGCCGCTTGGGTATGATATCCTGACCCACCGGTGTGCCGCTGCACGTGATCTGTTCAGGAGGCAGACTGTCGCAAGATACGCGGCAGTCGCCGTTTCCAACGTTGCCCCGCGGGCAAAGTCTCGCCATTTTTGCGGCGCGACCGCGTCTTCGCAGCTTCGCCTTTTATCGCCCCCGGTTCAGTGGAGAGCACATTCAGTTCCACCGGCACCTCGTCGATCGCTTCAATGTCATTCTTTTGCTCAGGAGGCGGTCTGCCGATCGACGGTACTTCCATTTGAGCGAGGGCGCGAGTTGGTCCGAGTGCGGGCAGAATTCGCTGAGCCTTTGGAGTTTCAGGCGAAGCCGATGAAGCACCCTGCTTGGACGAATGCTGTAGACCGATCGTCAGCGCTCGAAGGTCTAATTCATTCCCGACGGATTTGAAGTCGACGGCGGCCCAAATCGAGGGTTGCGACTTGGAGCGGACACGGCGCGCCTGTTTGAATTCAACGATGAAAGACTTTTTCGGCGCTTCATTGGTGCAGATGTCGCTTGAAAGTGTAATTGCCGAGGGGATTTGCGGGAGGATCGTTCTCAGTATCCCAATCACCGGTCCAGATGTTCTGCAGGTATGAGCTCTGCGTTTTGGAAGTCCAGCCTTGAGCGTGAGGCCAGGTCGAACGGCTAAGATTTACGCATATTGGCAGTACTCAGATCACGCCGTCGGGTTCGCTTCTTCCGCGTCGCCCTCCCCTTCATCGCCAGGGCCAACCGGAATCTCCTCAGCCAAAAGCCTGTCCTTCGTCAGAAGGCCGGCATCCTCGAGCCTTTCCAGGTCGGGCAGGTCGCGCAGCCAGGCGACACCGTGCTTGATCTGATTCTGCCGCGCATGGCGCCGTACCAAGGGAGCGTCATGTTTCACGCTGGGGACTTCATGAAAGCCCCCGCGCCTAGCGGGCCGATCGACATCCTGTTCCTCGATCTGGCGAAGACGCGAAAACTGAACGCGAAGGCCCTGTTTAAGGCTGCCCAGCGCTTGAGGATATAATCGATGGCCCTGGCGAGGTCGTGGCCGCGGGAGAGCTTGGCACGCTGTTCGCGCATGT